>NZ_JBHWZP010000369.1:0-8764 GCF_042728395.1 Streptomyces sp. NPDC060205 | reverse complement strand
GGCGCGGGTGACGGAGTCGGGGCCCATGCCGCCGGTGACGTGGCCCCAGCGGTCGATGCCGACGAAGGCGGGGGCGGACGGGAATTGTCAGACAGGCCCTAGGGCGAGACGGCGAGGCGCACCCCGGCGCACGGTCGGCGTCAACCGACGGCGACGCCCGACCCGTTGGAGGGGCAGCACGGCCCTCGACGCATATCCCCTGTTTGCCTTGGCAATTGACAGCGGCATGAGAACTACTTGGGTACGAGGCCGGGGCCGCGGCCGTCGGCGCATCGCGGTCGCGACCGCTGCCGTGGCCGCCCTGTGCGGAGCCGCCTTCACGCAGGGCGGCACGGTGCACGCGCACGCGCAGAGCAAGGCCGCCGAGACACCGTGGGTGGTGTCCCTGGGCGACAGCTTCATCTCCGGGGAGGCGGGCCGCTGGGCGGGCAACAGCAACGACAGCGCCGGCGGCTACTCCGGCACCGACCGGGCCTTCGACCCCGCCACCGGCTCGACAGACGAACACCGGGTGTACGGCACGTCCTACGACAACGGCTGCAACCGCTCCGACAGCGCGGAGATCAATTCGTCCCCCGCCCCGGCCGGGGCCCGCCGACTCAACCTGGCCTGCTCGGGGGCCACCTCGACCGCGATCCTGCTGCCCGAGAACGGCGGGAGCCCGTTCAAGTCCGAGCCGTCCCAGGCCGAGCAGCTCCAGAAAGCCGTCACCGGCCATCCCGTACGGGCGGTCGTCGTCTCCGTCGGCGGCAACGACCTCGGCTTCGAGGACGTGATCGTCGCCTGCGCCAAGGGCTTCGTCACTCCCATCGGGGCGGCGCCCTGCGCTCCCACGCAGGCACCAGAGGTCAAGAAAAGGCTGCCCACGATGCGTACCGCGGCGGTCAACTCCCTCGCGGACGTCACCACCGCCATGAAGCGGGCGGGCCACCCGGCGGGCAGCTACCGCCTGATCCTGCAGTCCTACCCGTCACCGCTGCCCGACGGCGCGCGGATCCGCTACCCCGGGGAGAAGTACGACCGCCTGACCGACGGCGGCTGCCCGTTCTTCGACAAGGACCTCACCTGGGCCCACGACCAGCTCGTCCCCGACATCAGCAGCACGCTCGCCTCCGCCGCCCGGGAGTCCGGCGCGGAGTTCCTGGACCTGTCGCGCGCGTTCGACGGCCGGGAGGTCTGCTCCACGACCACGGTCCAGGCCGGCCCCGCCCTGCCCTCGGGCCGCACCAGCGAATGGGTCCGCTTCGTCACCACGGGCGCAGGCCAGGGCCAACGCCAGGAGTCCCTGCACCCCAACCACTACGGCCAACTGGCCCTGGGCACCTGCCTGAGCCTCCACCTCACTGGCACCCCGGGCGACCACCGCTGCACGAACACTCCGGGAGAGGGCCCGAACGCGATGCGCTTGGGCGCGGCTCCCACGAACTGACGACCGAGGCCTGATCGGAGGGGGTGTGACGCTGCGGCCCGTGGCCTGCGCTGTGCGGTCACCTCAGGGCTGACACGCGGCGCTCCCCCTCTGAGAGGTGATGTCATGGATCACCCAGACACCCTTGTCATTCTTCTTGAGTGACGTCTGGTAAGCGACGTAACTGTCCGCGGTGACCTCGGTCTTCTTGACCCGCTTGCCCTTGAGATACATGACGAACGCCTTGCCCTGATCCTCGCAATAACTGAACGAGGCGGTCCCGTCACCGCGAACATTCACCTTCGGGTCGTAGAACCGATAGGCCCCCGTGGTACGGGCCTTGTTCTCCACATACTCCTGAATGAACTGCTCGGTCCCCGCAGCAGCCTCCCCCTCGTAATAGAAGAGGTAGGCCTTATCCAGCGGGTCCTGACGGGCGATAGCCAGATCAACCGCCTTGATGGACTGGGCCCCGTCGCTGAGCACCGCGTCCTTCGCCTTCTTACCGGTCTTCGGCCACTCGAAGGTGTAGCTCAGATCGGACGGCAGCTCGATCTTCGGCCGGCCGACGTCAGCTGACTCGGACGCGTCCGGCGAAGCGGACTTCTCGATGCCGGTGTCGGTCTCGGCTGCCGCGACCTTGTCGTCGGTGCTGTCACCACCACAGGCGGACAACGTCAAGGCTGCGGCGGCGGTCAGTGTGATCGCTGCGAGCAGGGTGGGGCGGCGGTTCACGAACGGCTCCTGGTGAAGGCGATGTCATAACAGAGCGGTCTGCAGATGATGCAGACCATGATCACGTCGGCGACAGGGACTCGTCCCTTTCATCCGGCCTCGTCCGGTCTCATCCGGCACACGTCTCGTCGCCCCGCTTCGAGGTCAGAACAGCGGTCTGCCACACACCCTTCTCGCTCCTCTCCAAGCGAGTGGTGTACAGCACGTACGGGCTTTCGTCCGACGGTGTCCGGTCGACCTTGCCGGTCTTGCGGTTCTTGTTGAAGCCCTTGCTTTCGTCCGCGCAGTAGACAACCGCCGCCGAAGTGCTGCCGAGCACGGTGACCTTCGGATCGAAGTAGCGAGTGGTACCGGTAAACGACAGATCGGCGTCCTGGTACTCCTGCACCCACTCCACCGCACCGCGCAACGCCTTGTCCCGGTAGTAGAACGGAAGCCCCGGAGCACTCGCGTCGCCTCTGACGATGGCGTCGTTCGTGGCGTCGATGCGACCAGCGGTGTCCGCCAGGACGGCGTCCTTCACGTCGTCGCCGGTCTTCCAGTCCTCGTACTTGTCGACGATGTCCGACGGCAGCTCGACGGTCGGCCGGTCGGCCACTGGGGAGGCGGAGGCGCCTGGAGCCTTCGACGCCTCCGTACCCGTGTCAGCACCCGTGCTCTTGTCCCTGCCGCCGGCTTTGTCTTCGGAATCGCTGTCGCCACCGCAGGCGGACAGCACCAAGGCCGCGGCCACGGTCAGTGTGATCGCTGTGATTCGTCCTACGGCTGGCATTGCGCCGCCCCCCTCGTAGAAATGATCTGCGACGTCTGCCACGTTCCAGCGCTGTTCTTGTCCAGCCGGGTGTTGTAGTGGACGTAACTGTTCTTCGTGACAGGCGTCTTGTCTGCCTTTCCGGTCTTCTTGTCCTTGCTGAACCCCTTGCTCTCGTCCGCACAGAAGCTCAGCAAAGCCGTAGTCCCGCTCTTCAGCGTCACGCGTCGGTCGTAATAGCGCGCTTCTCCGGTGAGCGAGGCGTTGGCATCCTTGAACTGCTTGACCCAGGTCAGAGCGGCTTCCCTCGCTTTACCGGTGTTGTAGTAAGCAAGAGCCTCGCCATCGGGATCCGTCCCCGTGATCGCGGCATCCACGGCACGCATCCGCTCGGCGTTGTCAGCGAGAACGGCGTCCTTGACCGCATCCCCGGTCTTCTTCGTCTCGAAGATCAGCTTCAGGTCCGACGGAAGCGTGATGTCGGGGCGACCGGCGACGTCGGCGGCGCTGGCGGTCGGCGAGGCCGACTTCGCGTCGCCGGCGTCGGCGCCCGCGCTCTTGCCCTTGTCGCTGCCCTTGTCCTCGGAGTCACGGTCGCCACCGCAGGCGGACAGCGTCAAGGCTGCGGCGGCGGTCAGCGTAAGCGCTGCGAGCAGGGTGGAACGGCGGTTCACTAACGGCTCCTGGTGAGGGCGAAATCAGAGCAGAGCGGCCTGCACGTCGTCGGCGACGCGTACAGGCCGCTCCGGGTCAGCGGTCGATCGACTGGATCTCCTGCACGATCACGTCCTGGTCGGCGGCGAACTCGCCCTGAGGCAGGTCCTGCGGGTCGTTGACGCCCGTGCCCGTCCACGAGATCTTCCACGTGACCGTCGCCTGGAGCTGATACAAAGCCTGAAGGCGACCCATGGAGTTGACGAACGATAGAGAGGACGGAATTCGATTAATCGCGCTCTTCGTCCCGCCCTCTCCCTTCCTCCTCGCTCAGGGAAAGGCTGATTCGCCGCCTGTTCACGTTGACGCCGAGAACTGTCACCGTGACGCCGTCACCGACCAGGGGTTCCTTCCGGGAGGTACCGGAGTCGCCGTCGCCGCCACTCCGGGCAATCAGTCCCACCAAATCCGGACTCACCTGCACGAAGGTACCGATTGGGCTGATCTCCGTGACGGTTCCGGACACCTCGCGACCCAGCTTGTCCCTGGCGAACGCACGCATCGGATCCGGCTCCAGCGCTTTGAGTGAAAGCGCCATTGGCCGTCGTTCTGTCGATGCGTTGAGAACGAACACCGTAATTTCCTGCCCTACGCGCAGAAAGAGCGAGAGGTCCTCTATCCGCTTCCAGGAGACCTCAAGCCGGTCGATGAACCCCTCGTAGCCTCCGAGATCCACGAACACGCCGAAGACCTCGACGTCAGAGACCGTCCCTCTGAGGACGTCGCCCGTCTCGACCCGTTCCGGGCGAGCCTGCTGAACCATCGCATTCCAATCTTCCGCCCGAATCGAGCAGCTGCATCGATCACCGCCCCCTCTCGTACCAGCCGTGAGAGGAGTCGAACCATTGCGGTTCACCATCAATTAGTTCGTTGAACCGAGGGATATCCTCTTCAGGGATCACCCATTCGTATTCTTCCGCACCCCTGCTGTTCTCATGCACCTGCCGGTACTCACTGGCCGGGAACTCGTCACGGAATTCTGGCTTCATTTTGTATTCCCAGAAACCCGGCTCGAAGCCCGGCTCGCCCGCGTACTGCGCGGCCACATCCGGGCTGTCCCCAAGGTACGCCGTGCCCTCATGACGCCCCTGAGCGCCGTGCGCGGCAGGGTCCAACCCTTGACGCGCAGCCTCGCGTTGTCCCGTCTTCGGAGCGCGATAGAGCAAAGGAGCACAGCCGTCCGGCGAGAGGCCGAGATGGTCGGTCCAGATGACAGGGTTACGCACATATGTGTGCGGATTGGGACTCGGGGTGAGCCCCAGAGGATCCGGGCTGAGATAGCGGGCGGTCTCCGGGTCGTAGACCCTGTGATGGTTGTAGTGGAGCCCCGTCTCCGGGTCGTAGTACTGTCCCGGAAATCGCAGAGGAGTGTACGCCGAACTGTCGGCTGCCCAGGTAGTGGTTCCCCACAGGGTGGATCGTGAGCGCCAGGCTATGTCGCCAGACTCGTCGACGAGTTCGCTGGGGGTTCCGACCAGGTCGGTGATGATAGTGAAGAAGCGGGAATCTATCTCGTCCTGTGTCGCACGGTCTGCACCAGCGGTGATCCGTTCGAACTGGGTCACCGGAAGCAGTCCCCGGTGCTCCCACGTCACCGTGACGGGATAGGGCAGTTCTGCGGCCGTGGTGGTCTGTTCGCACAGGACGCTGCCGTCCCAGACGAACGCGGTGCTCTCGACGACGGTCATACCGTCGGGCGCGAGCCGGTCCTTGACGGAACGACGGCCCAGAGCGTCGTACCGGTAGCGCCATTGCGTCCCGTCAGGCGTAGTGACGGCGGTGAGCCGGTCCTCGGCGTCCCAGGTGTAGTGCCACGTTTCCGGCTTGCGCGAGATTCGGCGCTTCTGCCGGAGCACTATGCGCCCCAGAGCGTCGTGCTCGTAACGGACACCTCCCGCACGGGTGATACGCGTGCCGGCGTAGCTTCGGGGGCCCGTCGCGTCATGTCCGGCGTGCGTCTCCGGCCAGGTGGCGTGTGTTTGGTTGCCGTCCGAGTCGTAGGCGTAGGACTCGGTCCAATCCGTGGCACGAACGCTGGTCACCCGTCCACCGGTGTCGACGTCGAAGTGCCGGGTGCCGTTCAGCCGGTCGTCGAGCCGCACGACGTTTCCGTCGGCCCGGTAGGTGTACGTCCGGTCCTGGATCGGGTGGCCGTCTGCCGCGGCCACGGATTGGCCGGTGAGTCGGCCGACCTCGTCGAAGGCGTGCGTCAGAGTGACGGTCTCGCCGACGTGGCGGACGATCTCCTGGCCGGCGTCGTCGTAGTCGAAGGAGACGGTGCGGCCCGCGGTCGTGAGTTCTGCGCGCCTACCAACCATGTCATAGGACCAGGTACTGGCCGTTCCCGTGGGTGTCACCCGACTCGTACGGCGTCCGAGGATGTCCTGGGCGTACTCAGTCGTACGGCCGTTGACCGTTTCGGAGGACAGCCGCCCGGCCGGACCGCACTGCCGCGTGAGGGTAACCGCACTGCTTTCGGCCCGAACGAGACGCCCGGCGGGCGTATAGCTGAACGTGGTCGCGGCGCCGTCCGCTTCCTTGGCCGTCATCCGCCCTTGGGCATCGCGCCGGTACCGAATCGTCTGACCGAGAGCGTTGGTGCGCGCGACCAGTTGATCGGCCGCATCGTAGAGGTACGTGGTGACACGGCCGTCGAAATCTGACTCGCGGATCAGGCGGCCCGCGGAATCGTACGTGTAGTCCCAGGTGAGTCCGAGCGGTCCGGTGACCCGAGTGAGGCGCAGCTCAGTGTCGTGTCCGAATTCCAGGCGTACGCCATCGGGCCCGGTTCGTGCGCTGAGCACATCGAAGCAGGTGTACTCGAAGTGTGAGACGTTGCCCATCCGGTCGGTGTGGCTGGTGCGGTTGCCCTCGCCGTCGTACGTCCATGACTCGTGGCTGCCGTCGGGCGCGATACGGCGGGCCAACCTACCCTCCACCGTCCAGTCCAGCCGGACGGTTCGGTCAAGTGGATCGGTCACCGCGATCCGACGCCCGAAAGCATCCCTCTCGTACTTCGTGGTCAGGCCGAGCTCATCGGTCGTGCGCACGGGCAGCCCTGCCGCGTTCGTGCGGAATCGGGTGCTGTGCCCCAGGGCATCCGTGACGGAGACGAGACTGCCATTCTCCTCGTACGCGTAGCTGGTGGTGGCGCCGACGGGATCGGTGACCTGAATTCTGTTGCCGCGCTCGTCGTACACCTGCTGCCACGTATCACCGTCGGCGTTGACGACCCTGACGGGCAGACCGAGTTCGTTGTACTCGGAGTGCGCTTCGCTCCCGTCGGGCCGAACGACGGTCGTGGGATTCCCTGCGTCGTCGTACCTGAATTCGATGGTGCGGCCGAGCGAATCGGTCTGGGAGAGAAGTCGGTTGTACTGGTCCCGCTCGTAACGCGTCTCCCCGCCGAGCGGGTCGGTCTCCGCCACGAGTTGGTTCGCGTCATTGATGACGAAGCGGCGTGTGTGACCCGCACCGGTGGTGGTCGTCGTGATCCTCCGGCCGGTGCTCTCGTCCTGAGCCGAGTACTCGATCCGCAAAGCCATGTGGCCTTCCGGGCTGCCCTCGGCGATGCACCGATCCTGCTCGTCGTACTCGTAGGAGTAGCTGTGGCCGTTGGTGTCGGTCCATGAAGTGACACAGCCCGCCGAGTCGTACGTGAACCGCAGCGGCAGACCGGACGAGTTGGTGACCGAGGTGAGATCGCCATCGCTGTATCCGTAACGACGGATCTCCTGGTCACCGCCGTCGGGTGCGGCTCCGGCAAGATGGAGGGAGACGATCCGCCCACCCTCGGTGGCTGTCTTGAGGACGTATCCCCCGCTGTGCCGCACAGCGGTGGGAGCGCCCTGCTCGTCGTACTCAAACCCGATCGTGTTGCCGTTGCGGTCCTCGATCGACTGCACAACGGCGATGTCGCCCTGTCGGCGGAAGTGCCGCGACTGACCGGTTCGCGAGTCGGTAACCGTGTACGTCGAGGTCTCGGTGCCGTCGGTTCGGGTGAGGGGCCACCGTGGACCGTGGCTGGGCAGCACCGGTACACCGGGCTCGGGCGTGGGGTAGGCGAGAAGCAGTCCCTCGTCGTGGACGAAGACAACGCCCTCGTCGTCGAACTCCAGTCTCTGGTCGACGGTGGAAGACCAAGAGGGGCCGAACCACCAGCCGGCCTGATAGCCGGACTCCACCCGGCGGCGGAACACCAGTGGCAAGGTGCCTGGCAGAGTGATGTCCGTTTGCGGCAAGTACATCTTGCCGGTGGCCAGGTCGATCGGGTCGGTACCGTTGGAGCAGACGCTGTCCTTCGGCCGGCTCGAACCCGTCGGGGAGTCCCTCACGCTCTTACGGCCCAGTCCCCGCATGCGCTTGCCCAGCCCGGCGGCCATGGCTCTGAGCCCGCCTTTGCCCAGGGCCTTCAAACCTTTGGCGAGTCCACCGAGTGTGGTCAGCCCCTTCATGCCGGGTATGCAGTCCAGGGCGGCGAACGCCACGTCCCACAGGGACGCCTGCCCCTTCATATATTTGTTGAGCGTGTCGGCGAGGACGACGAGGGCGGCGATCAGCACGATGGCGCCGAGAATCGGCCCCCCGATAATCATCGCGATAATGCCCAGCACCGCCACGACAACCTTGCAGACCGCGACGATGGTGTCCCAATTGTCGACGAACCAGTCACCGACCTCCTCGTACCACTTACGGTTCTGAATCCCGGCGTCGGAAGCGTCGTCCAGCTTGCGCTTAGCCTCCCCGGCCGCATCCTCACGCATCTGACGGGCGTCGGCGGCCATCTTCTTCGCCGCATCCAGCGCACTCTGCGCCGAGGTCACATCCGACTGAGCGGCCGTGTGCGCGTCCTTGGCACTCTGCGCGTCACGAGTCGCGGCCCGAACCTTCGCCTCATCCGGCTTCGGCACATCCTTGCCCGCCGACCCGGGATCATCCTTGTACTTGTCGGCCTCCTTGTTGGCCCGCGTCACCCACGAATCAGCCGACGACAGCTTCGACTTCGCGGACGACAGATCCGCCTGCGCCTCACGACCCTTCACCAGCGCCTTGTCGGCCAGCGTCTGGGCACGCTCAAGCTCGGGCCAGTACGCCGCGAGCGCATCGCCGGCCAGGTCGTACGACTTCTTCAGCTTCTTCAAGTTCTTCGGCACACC
>NZ_JBHWZP010000368.1:0-8778 GCF_042728395.1 Streptomyces sp. NPDC060205 | reverse complement strand
CTGCAAGACCTCCTGCGGTGCTGGACCGGCACCTGCACCACCTGCGGCCAGCTACTCAAAGCCAACAGACGCAGAACTTAACGAAGCACTACTAGTTCCAGGGTGGCCGTGATTGCGAAAACCCGCATGAAGGTCGAATACGAACCTATGGAGGGTTCGTGAAAGGGGCGGGTCCTCAGCGGACCGAATCCCAACGCCGCAGGTGGGTGTGCGATCCCGCCGGGCGATTGGTAACAGGGGCTGATTCCGCGTCGGCCTCTGCGACAGACGAGTGCCCTCAACGGACCGGGTCCCGGCGGCGTAGGTGGGTGTGCGATCCCACCGGCGGGCTCGTGATGGAGCCCGCCGGTCCCTTCGTGAAGGAGCCCGACCCTCCGCCGGCCGAGCGACTCCACAACCCGCCGAACCACTTCCCCCCACCGAGGCAGGGTGCTCCCTTCAGCGCAGGGATGCACCAGCCGGGCGACCACCGGACGATGGGCCTTGCTGAGAGCATCAGCTATGGGCACGTCGCTGGCGACTTCCTGCAGGGAGACGTCGTGACGGGCTTCGCGAGGGGTGCGGCCCTTGAAACCGCACACAGGGGCGGTGTTGCTGCGGGGGCCGCCAAGACGGTCCTCTTCTATGTGAACCCCTTTTCGTTGATCGTCGCGGTGATCGACATGTTGTGCGACCGCCCGAATGCGCCGGAACCCACCAACCCGGAAGTCGTGCGCAACACCGCCATGAACACCGTGCTCGGGGCACTGTTCGGTCACCCCGGAGGGTGATACCGGGCCGCTCCGTTCGTAAGAGTCACCGGACACAAGCCCCCCTGGCGCTCAGATCCCCCAAGCTCCTGTCAGATCACGATCGCCGAGCCGGTACACGCAGGGGCACCTGGAGACAGCTCGCTGAGGCACTTTGACTCATCCAATGCCGCTCGCCGTTTCGCACTGAGCTTCGCGGCCCGGCGTCGGCTGTTGTCCACGAACGCTCCCATTTTGATCGGCTCGCCGTCCACGTCTTCGATGTGCTTGCGTGAGGTTCGTGGCTGTCCTTCGCGGACGTGGAGCTGTCGGGCGCCCGCGAGGTTGGTGTTCCACCGTTTGTCCTGCGAGCGCCGTACGGGCACCACGGCTTCGCTCTTTTTTTGGGGGGATGCCGAGGCTCTCCAGCAGGTACTGCTGCGCGGTGACTCACGTTCGGAGGTCCTCGCCCTGGACGATGGGCTCGCCCGCCCCGGCCGGGAAGGCACCGCCGGCCTTTGCGTGGGCGAGCGCCAACCTGTAGGCACGCTGCCATGCGGCCTCCCACGTCATCGGGCACCATCCGGGATCAACCTCCGCCAGAGCCCCCTGCCGGGCCTCTGACAGCTTCTCGACGTACGAGACGCCCGCTCTGGGCTGCGCGCCAGCGGCGTTCTCCGCCGCTTTCCTGGCCGCCACGCGCTGATTCTTGGTCCACACTCCGATCGCCCTCGACCCCGCCCCGCCGCCACCGTTGGCTCCATTTCTGCCCCACACGGCGCCGACGGCGGGAGGAAGTGCTTGTGTGCGGCCGAGTAGGAGCGGCGGCCTTCAGCCCCAACCGTCTGTAGCGGCGTGTACAGGGCGCTACAGTGGTGGCTATGGCGAAGAAGCAGATCAATGTACGCGTCGAGGAAGCGGTGTATGCGGGCATCGAGGAACGCGCGGCCGCGGTCGGCATGGAGGTCAACGAATACGCCCGCCAGCTGCTGGCCGATGAGGCCAACGACCTGCGCCACCGCTTCCTGACCGCGGCCGATCACTTCGCGGGCGAGTGGGCCGAGCACTTCGATGCCCGCTTCGGCGCCGATGACCAGGGCGCCGCCCCGTCCGCACGCAAGGACGGGCGCGCCGCGTGATCGTGCACATCGACCGGGCCTGGCTGCTGGACCTGGCCCACCGCAGCCTGCCCGCTGACCCCGAGGTCACCGACTTCGGCAGTCTGCAGGCCGCCGTCGCCCGCCACGCCGACAAGGTGCTGGACGTGTATGTCTACGCCGAACCCCATCATCGGGCCGCCGCCCTCATGCACCAACTGGTGCGCGTGCCCGCCCTGGAGGCACGGAACAAACTGTTCGCCGCAGTCGTGGCCGCCTCCTATCTCAGCGCCTCAGGGCTGTTCGTCACCGTCACCGCCAAGACCGCCGCCGACCTCGCCGAACGCATCGACCGTGACGCCCTCGACGTACGCAGCGCTGCTGCCGAGATCCGCTCCTGGACGCAGAACTGAGCGGCGGCGTATCCAAAGCGCGTCGGTGAACACTGCCTACAGGGCGGCGGCCAACGGCCGGTCGTGGCCGGGCCAGCCACCGCGCGGTCCGCTTCGCCGTGTGGGCAGTCGGACCGGTTGGCCAGGAATGGGTGTAGCAGCGGACGGCACCATGGGGCGCCGCGAGCGGCAAATTCTGGCGACAAACCCGCGACGGATCAGTCACGCTTGATCGGTGGCGGCATTTCTCTACGACCGGTTGGTCACAGGTTGCGAGTACGGGCAGCGGGTCCGGCGGCAGTGTCCCAGTGCTCTGCTGCCCGTTATCGCTGAAGCGTCGGCTCGTTGGCACAGAGACGCCTGGTGAAACAGCCCGTCACGCAAGTACGTGCCGTGGGCTCTCGCCGACGTTGCCCGCGCCAGCCTTGCGTATGGCAACGAGCACCGCGGCGACGGCAGCTGCACCGAGCGCGATCTGATGAGCATGCTGTCCACATACGCAGCCCTGACCGACGCCATGATCTGTGACAACGGCAGCGCCGAGTCCATCGTCAGCTGGGTGCTGCGCGTCGTGGGCTAGCAGTTCAGCTACCAGGACCACGGATTAGACGATCTGGCGCGGACAGCCGCCCTCTTCGACCAGACCGATCCCGTCCGCACCCCTGCATGCCTTTTCGACGGGTGGGACGAAGAACTCCTGGGCTGCTCTTTGTCCGACTACGTCGGCGTCACACGGCTCCTGCAAGTATCAGCCCTGCGCAATGAAGGCCGCTTCGACCTGCGCCGGTCGACGATCTGGAATCGCCCGCGGCGGTCGGCTGGCTCGCTCGCTGAGGGAGGGCGGTTGACACCGCTCATCACGTCGATAGACGGCGAGGGCCGAATGTGCGGACGCCGTGCGAGGCATCAGGCCTTCTGTGATCTCGCGTACCTTACATTCATGAAGGAACTCGCCCACTCAATCCGCGGTCAGGGGTGCGTTCCCCATGTCTCCCGCGGCGCCGGTGCTATGGTCCGTCCGCTACGGGTGATCGGTGTGGGACGTCAGGCGGATGCCGGAGAGACCGCCTTCTCGGCAAGGTCCCTCCCAGGCGCGCGCACTGCCGTCGGAGCAGGCGCGGCATGAGCGAGGCGAACAACGGCAGTAACGGCGAGCGGATGGCCGATCTGCTGGACATCGCTCACAACCGCAACTTCGTGGGCCGGGTCGAGGAGACGAATCTCTTCCGGACCGCTCTGCGCGGAGGGCCGGGAGAGCCTGTACTTCTCCTGGTGCACGGACCGGGCGGCATCGGCAAGACCACGTTCCTGCAGCACTGCGCGAGACTGAGCCGGGCCGCCGGCCGTCCTGTCGTATGGCTCGACTCCAGAAACATCGTCCCGCGGCCTGACGCGTTCGCGGAAGCCGCAGCGGAGGTGGCGACCCTCACGCGCCCGGTCCTGTTCGTGGACACCTGCGAGCGACTGCGGGATATGCAGGGCTGGCTGCGCGATTCGTACCTGCCCCGACTGCCCGGCGGCGCCCTGATCGTGCTCGCGGGCAGACTGCCTTTCGAACCCCAGTGGCAAGCTGGCCTCGGCTGGGGAGAGCTGGCGCGCACCATCCTCCTGCGTGACCTGGCGCCGGGCGACGCGATGGCGCTCCTGGAGAGGCGAGGGGTCGATCAGGACCGTCGTGCCCCACTGCACGCCTTCGCCGGCGGGCACCCTCTGGCGCTCCGACTGGCCGCCGCCGTGGCGTTGCGTGCGGAGTCGAACCACGACCCGGCCACCTGGGCACCGACACCGGAAGTGGTGGAGACGCTGCTGGCCGAGCTGATCGGCGAGGTGCCCAGCACGGCCCACAGGCGGGCACTGGAGATCTGCGCCTACGCACTGACCACGACCGAAGGACTTCTTGAAGCCGTACTGGGGGAGGAAGCCCCTCAGCTGTTCGCTTGGTTGCGGGTATTGCCGTTCATCGAAGCAGGCCCGGACGGCCTTTATCCGCACGACGTGGTGCGGGACATCCTGGAAAGGGATCTGCGTTGGCGCAATCCCGAGCAGTGCGCGGCCATGGACGGTGCCATCCGTTCCCACATGATCAAGCGAGCTCGCACCGTCACGGGCAGCGACGGGCTCCGTGCCGCGGCGGCGTTCAACCATCTGCAGTCGAAGACCGACTGGGTTGGCCGGTACCTCTCGGACCCGATGGAGCCGGACGTCTTCGAGGCGACGTACGCGCCTGCGGACAGGGACACCCTGCTGCGCATCACGGAACAGGTGGAGGGGGCGGAATCGGCGCTCCTGGTGGATCATTGGCTGCGGCGGCAGCCCGAGGGCTTCCACGTGCACCGGCGCAGCGGCACCGGTGAGCTGATCGGGTTTCTGGGCTGGCTGCGCCTGCACCCGGACGAGGATGCGGAGAACAGCCCTGACCCGGTCGTCGCGGCGGTGTGGGAACACGTCGCCCGACACGGCCCGCTGCGGCCCGGTGAACACGTGGCCGTAGCTAGATTCCTCATCAACTCCGAGGCGTATCAGCGACCTTCGCGTTCCTGGGATCTGCTGAACGCACGGACCGTCGCCGAGATCCTGCATGCCGAGAGATGCGGCTGGACGGCGACCGTCCTCGCGGATCCCGACTTCTGGCAGCCGCTGATGAATTATTGCGACCACCCCCGCTCATCGGCGGACGCCAAGGTCGGTGATCGCTCGTACGCCCTGTTCTGTCACGACTGGCGTGCCGTCAGGGTGGACGAGTGGTTGGAGAGGATCAAGGACCGCCTCCAGCCTGATCGGAGCCGGCCATCGGATGCCGGTGCGACACTCCTGGTGCTGTCCCGCGCCGACTTCGGCGACGCCGTACGCCACGCGTTGCGTTCCTGGCACGACGACAGTGAGTTCGCCGGCACCCCGCTCGTGCGAAGCAGACTGGTCGTGACCGGGAAGAGCGACGACCTGGTCAGGGAGCTTCGGGGTGTTCTGTCCTCCGCCGTCGATGCCCTGAGTCGAAACCCTCGCACGGCAGACGTGCACGCCGCCCTCAAGGTGACTTTCCTGGACCGCACCCGTACGCAGGAGGACGCCGCGCGGCGCCTGGCCGTGTCGTTCAGTACGTATCGGCGACACCTCGCCCGAGGGCTGGAACTGGTCTCGGAGCGGCTGTGGGAGCTTGAGACGCGAGCTTGACGCGGCCATGGATGCTGACCATGGAGCCCTTACCCGGGCGGGACGCATTCTGATTCTCCTCTGAAGGGCCCTGACGACAGCCCGCATTGGGGCTGCTTGCGCAGTCGGGTGCAGGTGCCCGGCCAGCTATACACACTATGTATACATAGTGTGTATAGTGCTCTTCATGATCGTAAGGGCTACCTCGCCGACCGACTCACCCACGACTGCGCCCTGGTCCCTATGGAGGCTGACATGCGCCGCATAGAACTGACGGCCTCGCGCCTCGCCGGACCCGGCCGGACGGTGGGCCGGTGATCACTGATCCACGCCACGGACTGCCGGACTCCGCGCCCGGTGTCCTCCTCGCCGCCCGTGATCTGCACAAGGCCTACGGCCCCACCCTTGCTCTCGCCGGTGCGGACTTCTCGATCCGTGCCGGCGAAGTGGTTGCCGTCATGGGGCCCTCCGGCTCCGGGAAGTCCACGCTCCTGCACTGCCTCGCCGGGATCGTCACGCCTGATTCCGGTTCCATCAGCTACCAGGGCCGCGAGCTCGCCACCATGAACGACGTCGGGCGCAGCAGACTGCGCCGCCACGACTTCGGCTTCGTCTTCCAGTTCGGGCAGCTTGTACCGGAGCTGACCTGCGTCCAGAACGTCGCCCTGCCTCTGCGTCTGAACGGGGCCGGCCGCAAGGGGGCCGAGGAACGGGCCCTTGCCTGGATGCGGCGCCTCGAAGTCGACGACCTCGCGCGCCGCCGGCCGGGCGAGGTGTCCGGCGGCCAGGGGCAACGCGTGGCCGTCGCTCGCTCCTTGGTCACCGGCCCCCGCGTCCTGTTCGCCGATGAACCCACTGGGGCCCTCGACTCCCACAACGGGGAGCGAGTCATGCAGCTGCTGACCGAGGCAGCGCGCTCCACCGATGCCGCCGTGGTCCTGGTCACTCACGAACCTCGCGTCGCCGCCTATGCCGACCGGCAACTGGTGGTGCTCGACGGTACGTCCCGCGCGGTGGAGCAGGCCGTATGAACATCCGTCTGTGGTCCCGAGACCTGTCCTTGGGTGCCCGGTTCGCCGTGACGGGCGGCCGGGAAGGGTGGACGAGGACCCTTCTCACCGCCCTCGGTGTCGCCCTCGGAGCGACGCTTCTGCTGCTGACCACCGCGATACCCAGCGCGGTGGACGCCAGGGACGAGCGCACCAGAGCGCGCGATGTCGGCGCCTCGGCCGAGCGCGCCGGTGACGACACCCTGCTGATCACCCAGGTCGACAGCACGTTCAGGGATCAGAACGTCACCGGGCGCCTGGTGCGTGCCGAGGGCGCGAAGGCACCCGTACCGCCGGGGCTCACCCGCCTTCCGGCCGCCGGGGAGATGATGGTCTCCCCGGCGCTCGCCGAGCTGCTCAAGTCGGCGGACGGCAGGAAGTTGTTGGCTCCGCGCCTGCCCTACGCCAAGGTCGGGACGGTCGCACCGGAGGGTTTGCTCGGACCCCGGGAGGTGGCGTACTGGGCCGGCAGCGACCAACTGAAGGCGGCCGAGGGGCCCGTCACGCGGATTCGTGGCTTCGGTGACCAGCAGCCGGACGCCGCATGGGATCCGGTTCTCCTGCTCCTCATCCTCATCGCGCTCATCGCCCTCCTGGCCCCGGTCGCCGTGTTCATCGCCGCGGCCGTGCGGGTCGGAGGAGAGCAGCGCGACCGTCGGCTCGCCGCGTTCCGGCTGGTGGGCGCGGAGATAGCGGTCACCCGGAGGATCGCGGCCGGCGAGGTGCTGGCCGGCAGCCTGCTGGGGCTGGCCCTCTCGGTCGGCTTGTTCGCCCTGGCGCGGGGGCTGGCCGGTGTACTGCCCTTCACGGAGACCGGCTTCCTCCCGAGCGACCTCACGCCCAGCCCGCTGCTGGCAGGCCTGGTGTGCGTGGCGGTGCCGGTGTCCGCCGTCCTGGTCACGCTGCTGGCCATGCGGGCGGTGCTGATCGAACCGCTGGGCGTTGTGCGCAAGGCCAGGCCGGCCCGGCGCAAGGTGTGGTGGCGGATCGCCCTGCCGGTGCTGGGAGCGCTCCTTCTGCTGCCGCTGGCGGGCGGCGGCAAGGGGGTGGAGTTCAATCAGTGGCAGGTCACCGCAGGAGTGGTGCTGCTCCTGCTGGGAGTCACCGTTCTGCTGCCGTGGGTGGTGGAGGCGGTGGTGCCACGCCTGCCGAAGGGCGGAGTGTCCTGGCAACTGGCGGTGCGACGGCTGGAGTTGAGCAGCGGCAACGCCGCACGATCCGTGAACGGCATCGCGGTCGCCGTGGCCGGGGCGATCGCCCTGCAGTGCCTCTTCGTGGGGATCGAGGGCTCGTACACCAAGGCCACCGGCGCCGACACCGAGCGGGCCCAGCAGCAGATCCTCGCCCCGTGGGCCGTGTCGAGCGCCGAGATGCGTACATACACCAAGTCCATGACCGACGCACGGGGAGTGCGGCGGGCCACCACGCTGGCGAGCGCCGAAGCGACTCTGGACAGGGACAACCCCGAGGCCTATGTCTCGCTGACGGTGGCCGACTGCATTGACCTCCGTCAGATCGCCACTCTCCGCACGTGCGAGGACGGCGATGTCTTCCTGCTCGGTGGGAAGGGTGACGAGGCTCGGGGTGACGGAACTCGTTGGCTGAAACCTGGCCGTGAGGTCTTCATCACCGTCCCCGACGTCGAGGACGAGCCCTCGAAACCTGTTGCCTGGAAGGTGCCCCAAGGAGCGGCCAAGGCCGCCTCCCGGCCCGACCCCAGCGGGGTCCGGCGGGACGGCCTCCTCGTGACGCCGGGTGCCCTGCCCTCCTTGCCGCCGGGCACCCTGAACCACAACGCGTTCGTGTCACTGGACGAGTCCGTGCCGGACGCGGTCGAGTACCTGCGCAACGCCGTGGGCCGCGCGGACCCCCGGCTGGTGCCGATGACCTTGCGTGCCGAACAGGTCAACGACCGTTTCGCCACCATCAAGCGGGCGCTCATCGCCGGTTCCTCCGCGGTTCTGCTCATGATCGGAGCCAGCCTCTGCGTCGCCCAGGCCGAGCAGTTGCGTGAACGCCGCCGCCTGCTGGCGGCCCTGCTCGCCTTCGGGACGCGACGGCGCACCCTGGCCCTGTCCGTCCTGTGGCAGACCGCCATTCCGATGGCGCTGGGACTGATACTGGCCGTGGGCACCGGAATCACCCTGGGCGCGGTGCTGCTGCGGATGGTCGAGCGTTCCGTACGAATCGACTGGACGGCCGTCGCGACCTTGTCGGGCGCCGGTGCCGCCGTCGTCCTCGCGGTCACCGTCGTGACGCTGCCGCTGCTCTGGCGCCTGATGCGTCCGGACGGCCTGCGCGCCGAGTAGGCGCGACACCCACCGGCACGGACAGGCACGCGCGGCGGAGAGGAGCCCCAGGC
>NZ_JBHWZP010000367.1:0-8798 GCF_042728395.1 Streptomyces sp. NPDC060205 | reverse complement strand
GTTCGGGGGCGGGCGCAGGGGCCTGGTGGGAGGGTCGTGACGGGGGAGGGCCGTGTCACGGGCCGTGCGGGTCAGGTCGATCGGCACGGCGGGTCAGGTCGACCAGATGACTCCGCCGTTGTGGAGGATGACCACCTTTGCGTCGGCTCGCAGGATCAGCTGGGCGTTCGCGTGGCCGTGGCTCTTGGAGGCCCAGATCGGGCGGTCGTCGCCGTTGTGGATGACGAGGTTGCCGTCCTCCTGGAAGATCGCCCGGTGGTTGCTGCCGAAGGTCATGGACGCCCAGATCGGCTTGTCCTTCTCGTTGTAGACGACGAGGTTGCCGTCGCCCTGCATGACCATGCGGATGCGGTTGGTGCTCCAGGACTGGCCCGCCTGCAGCACACTGGTCGCGTAGACGGTCTTGGTGCCCCAGTTCGGCTTCGGGGCCGCCTTCGGCTTGTCCTTGGCCGGGGACTTCGACTTCTTCGCGGCCGGGCTGCTCGTCTTGGCCTCGGGCTTGGGTGCGACAGCCTTGGGGACGACCTGCGGCGCCTCGGTCTTCTTCGGCTTCTCCTTGCGCGGGGACGAACTGGGCGTCTCGGCCACGTAGTCGTCGAGGACCGCGGGGGCCGAGCTCGCGTTCAGGACGGTGTCGGAGCCGTCGGCGGCCAGCCCCTTGTTGTCGGGGCGCCCGTCGTCCTGGGCGCTTCCGGCCAGGAGCAGCGGTATCGCGATCAGGACGGCGCCGGCGATCGCGGCACCTGCCAGGACCGGCTTGCGGGGGCGTCCGTTGTTCACGCCGGTGCCGGTCTTCGTGCCCGGCGGGGTCGTCGCGACGGCCGCCGCCACGGCGACGCCCTCCGTGCGGGCCTCGGGCGTCTCGGCGGTTGCCGCCGTGGGCGAGGGCGTCGTGGGGGCGGTGGGAGTGGGGGGAGCGGCTGGGGTGGAGGGAGAGGCAGCCGTGCCGGCGGATTCCTCGGCCGGCGCGGTCTCGCCGTCCGGGCCGGTGCCGGTCTCCGCGGCCGGCGCGGTGCCCTTCTTCCCGGCCGGGGCAGCGCCTGACTTCACCTCGGCGGACTCGGAGGACGCAGAGGACGCAGAGGACTCGGAGGCTTCAGAGGAGTCGGCGCCTTCGGAGGCCTTGGGGGCTTCGGCGGGCGACGCTGCTCGCTCGTCCGGTGCCGACGACGACGCGGGCGGGGACGCGGATGTGGACTCGGCCTCCTCCGCGCCGGCGGCGGCCCCCTCCGCGTTCGCGCCGGGGGTGTGGTGCTGGGGGGACATGCGGTACTCCTCCTCGGTGGCGGAGCTGTCGGTGGTGGGCACCGGCCCGAAACAACGGCTGGGCCGGTCCGATGCCCTCCTGAGCTGCGAGGCCTTCCCGTACGGTCCTGGCTTGGACGTCCCGGACGGAAGGCACTTGTACAAGGCGGTACAGGGCACTTGTACATGGACGGGTCCGGTGGCGAACCCAACCTAGCCCGTCGCAGGGGCGACAGCAGCACCCTCAGCCCCAACCGCCCCTTCGCTTTGTCCACCCACGCCTCACTGCTCCCGGAAAGTTCTCCATCCGGGCAGCAAACGGGCACGCGGTCGCCCGATACGGGTCCGCCCCAAGGCCCCACGCGTGGGGCTCGTGTGGCATCCTGTTGGCTCCCCGATCTGATCGATATCGGCATCGGCGTGCGCGCGTGTGGCGCGGCACCCAGAAATCCGTACGGACCGAAGAGTTCAGGTGAAGATGCGGCCCGGAGAACGGCAGGAGGGCAGGCACGACGCCTTGCCCGCGATGGCCGACGGCTCCGGCGGGACCGCCGTCACCGAGTCACCTGTCGCGGCCACCACGGACGCGGCAGCCACCGCGGACACCCCGAACGCCTTGGACCACCACGACATACCCGAGGCCGTACGGGCCGCTGCCCGCCGGGCTCCCGGGCACTGGATCGGGGTGGTCGACCCGGAGTGGACCGAGGAGCGGACCCCGCCGGAGTGGGCGGTCCTGGGGGAGTGGCAGTCGGACGAGAGCGGTGGCGTGGGCGAGTACCGCGCCAACCCGGCCTACCGGCCCTCGGCCCAGGTGCTCGGCTGGCCGGAGCCCACCGACCCGGTGGACGCGGCGGCGCAACGGGCCGCCACCGGTTACGGCTCGGTCGACGAGGCGCTCGCGGCGCTCGCCGAGGCGGAGGTGACCGTGGTGCGCGCGCCGGACGGCGGTCCGCTCACGGGCACGGGGCAGGACGGGGCGCCGGTGGTGCTGTTGTTCACCTCACCGGCACACGAGTTCATGTCCCCGGTACTTCGCCATGGCAGGCTTCCGGCGCGGCAGCTGGCCCGGTCCCTGAGCGGTTCGGGCACCCAGCTGATGGTGAACCCCGCAGCCGCGGCCCCCTTGCTGGTCCCGGCGGACAGCCTTCTCGGCCCCGTGGGCGGACCGGGTGCCGAGGGAGCCGCCGCGGCGGATGCCACCGGCTCCGATTCCGGTTCCGGTTCTGGCTCCGATTCAGGTTCCGGCTCCGGCTTCGGTTCCGGCTCCGGAGGCACTGTGACCGGGCCGCCATCGGCCGACAGTTCACCTGAACCCCACCCCCACAGCCCCCACATCGCAGGGAGGACCCCGTGACACGTTCGGCCCAGCAGCCCCCTGCCTCCCCGAGTGCGTCCGCCGGCTCCGGTTCCGCCGGCGGTTCCGGTTCCGGCTCAGGTGGCGAGGAGACGGCCGCGACTGCCGCCGCCCCCACCGCCGCCGTCGCCGAGCCCACGTCCCGGCCCGAGCCGGAGCGCACGCCAGAGCCCGCAGCGGCGAAGGCCCGTGCGAAGACCCGTGCGGAGTCCGGTGAATCCGAGGGGACGGCCCCCCAGAGCAAGCCCGGCAAGCCAGGCGAGCCCGAAGCCGGAACCGAGCCCGAAGCCGAAGCCGGGACCAAGACCGAAGCCGGGACCGACTCCGAGGGCGGGACCGACGCCGAGGCCGACCCCGGTGCCGCCGCCGCGGCCAAGAGCCGGCTCCCCGCGCTCGTACGGACCATGACGGCGACCGCGATCGACCGGCCGCAGCAGCAGACCGGGCCCGTGGGCCGGCCGGGCAAGGCCGTGCTGGCCGGGGCCGCTGTCGCGGGCGCGCTGCTCGTGTCCGTGCCCTTGCTGATGCTCGGCGGGGACGACGACGAGGACCGCAGGGGACCCGCGTCGGCGGGAACCGTGCTGGGTGGCAGCGCCCAGGACGTACCGGGCGAGTTCGCGCAGACCTCGCCCGACACCGCCGCGGGCGACGGCAAGAAGAACCCCGTACAGCAGGGCAAGTCGCCCCAGAACGCCGCCACCTCCGCGCCTGCGAAGAGCGAGGGCAAGGACAAGGGCAAGGAGGACGGCGGGGCCGAGAAGGACTCCGCCGAGAAGGACGCCGGGCAGAAGGAGGAGCCGGCGAAGGCGAGCGGAGGGAAGACGACCTCCGGCGGGAGCAAGAGCGGGTCCACCAAGTCCGGTTCGGGCGTGACTCTCAGCGCCCCCGTCTCCCTGCGCAGTCATCTCTCGGGCAAGTGCATCGACGTACCGGGCAGTGATTTCGGCGACGGCAAGAAACTGTTCGTGTGGGACTGCAACGGCGGGGCCGCCCAGAAATGGCAGTTCGCCTCCGACGGCACCGTGCGTATCAAGGGCCTGTGCCTGGACGTGGCCAACGCGAACTACAACGACGGCACACCCATCCAGATCGCCCGGTGCAGCGGCAACTCCGCCCAGAAGTTCGTGCTGAACGCCAGCCACGACCTGGTCAACACCGTCGTCGGCAAATGCGTCGACATCAAGGACAACGACCGGGGCAGCGGTGCCTGGCTGCAGCTGTGGAGCTGCGCGGGCACCGACAACCAGAAGTGGAGCGTCTGAGACAAGGCGCCCGCAGCCCGAGAGAGCCTCCCGGAGAGCCCGGGAGCACCCCTCTCGGCACCCGCCCGCCCCAGGGCGAGGCATGATGGCACCGTCGGTTTCACCGACACGCGCCCCCGGTGAGGGGGCGCCCGTAGATGAAGCCCCCGTGGCAAGGAGGTTGGTGCGTGTCGCGCCAGGTACTGACGGTCGGTCCGGGGGACCGGGATCGCTACCGGACGATCGGTGAGGCACTCTCGGCTGCCCGTACCGGCGCGCTCATCAGCGTCCGGCCCGGGACGTACGCGGAGAACCTGGTGATCAACACCAGGGTCACCCTCACTGCCGAAGAGGGCCGGGGCACCGTGGAGATCCGGCCGCGCTCGGGCGTCGTGCTCGCGCTGCGTGCCGACGCCGTGATGCTCTCCGAACTCACCCTGCGCGGCGGCGACGCCGAGCAGCCCGCCGTGGACGTGCGGCGCGGACAGGCCGCGCTCGACGGCTGCGAGATCATCGGCTCCGCGTGGACCGCGCTGCTGGCCGGGGGCACCGGCTCGATCGCGCTGCGCGAGTGCCGGGTGAGCAACTCGCAGGGCGCGGGCATCGTGGTCACCTCGACCACGCCCACCACCGTGGAGTCCTGCACCTTCGAGCACCTCGGCACCAGTGGCCTGGTCCTCGCGGAGCAGGGCGAGGCACGGGTCCGTGGCTGCACGGTCCGCGACGCCCGCGGCAACGGCCTGCTCGCCAACGGCGAATCCCGCGGCTCGGTCGAGGACTGCGACATCTCCTCCACCGACAAGCCCTCCATCGCCCTGGAGGAGAACAGCTCCCTCTCGGTGATCCGCACGGTGGTGCACGACACCAGCACCGGTGTGCACCTGAGCAGCGGGGGCCGTACGACGCTGGAGGACGTCCGCGTCACCGGCTCGTCCGGGAACGGGATCGTGCTGGCCAAGGGCACCGACCCGGTGCTGCGCCGCTGCCGTGTCTCGCGCACCCGCGGACACGGCGTGCTGGTCACCGACCGGTCGCGCGGCACCTTCGAGGACTGCTGGGTGGACGGCGCGCAGGGCGCGGCCCTGCGGGTCGCCGGAGCCGCCTCCCCGGCCCTGACCGGTCTGACGGTCCGCGACTGCGACCAGACCGGGCTGCTCCTGGAGGAGGACTCGGCGGCGGAGCTGGACCACCTGGAGGTGATCGGCGGCTCGCCCGCCATCGCGGTACGCGGCGGCGCCAACCCGCTGCTGCGCCGGGCCAGACTGGTGGAGCCCTCCGGCGACGGCATCGTGCTCTCCAAGGACGCCCGGGGCCGCGCCGAGGACTGCGAGATCGTCCGGCCCAAGGGCGCGGGCGTGCGCGTGGCCTCCGGCAGCACCCTCTACCTGGCCGGCGGCGGAGTCTCCGACACCACCACCAACGGCCTCGTCGTGGACGACGGCGGCAACGTCACCGTCCGCGACTTCCGCATCGAGATATCCGGCGAGGAGGGCGTGATCGTCGCCGCGGGCGGCGAACTGACCGCCAACCGCACCTCGGTGCACGCCCCCAGAGGCCACGGATTCCTGCTCCGCGAGGGCGCGCTCGCCTCGCTCAGCGGCTGCGAGGTCTCCGGCGGCGCCCAGGACGGCTTCCGGGTGGAGTCCACCGCGCCGGTCTCCCTGGTGAACTGCCTCGCCCGGGAGAACGAGGGCGGCGGCCTCGTGCAGACCGCCCCCGGCGAACGGCTGGCCGTGGAGGGCCTGAACAGCACCGGCAACGGCAAGCGGGACGCCTGGGGTTCCGGCAGCGCCGAGAACACCGACCCCGCGGGCTCCGGCGCCGCGGACGCGCCCCCGGCGGACCGCCCGGAGGGCCCGCTCGGCGCCCTGAACGCGCTGATCGGCCTGGAGAACGTCAAGCAGCAGGTACGTACGCTCGTCAACCTGACCCAGCTCGCCCAGCGCCGCGAACAACTCGGCATGTCGGCGCCGCCGATGAGCCGCCACCTGATCTTCGCCGGCCCGCCCGGCACCGGTAAGACCACCGTCGCCCGCCTCTACGGGGCGATCCTCGCCGAACTGGGCTCGCTGCGCAGCGGCCACCTGGTGGAGGTCTCCCGCGCCGACCTGGTCGCCCAGGTCGTCGGCGGTACCGCCATCAAGACCACCGAGACCTTCCAACGGGCACTCGGCGGCGTGCTGTTCGTCGACGAGGCGTACACGCTGACCTCGGACAGCAACAACGGCGGCGCCGACTTCGGCCGCGAAGCGGTGGACACCCTGCTCAAGCTGATGGAGGACCACCGCGACGACGTGGTGGTGGTCGCCGCCGGCTACTCCCGCGAGATGGACTCCTTCCTCGCCTCCAACCCCGGGCTGGCTTCGCGCTTCTCGCGGACCGTCGAGTTCGAGAACTACTCGGTGCCCGAACTGGTCGCGATCATGGAGAACATGTGCGCCCAGCACCAGTACGAACTGGGTGAGGGCACCGAGGCGGCGCTCGCCGCACACTTCGAGGCGATGCCACGGGACGCGGGCTTCGGCAACGGCCGTGCCGCGCGCGGGGTGTTCGAGGAGATGGTGGACAGACAGGCGGTCCGGCTCGCCTCCCAGCAGCAGGTCGGCGAGCGCGACCTGCGGCTGCTGCTGCCCGACGACGTCTCCGCGACCGCCGCCACGAAGGCCGCCGAGACCGCGGCGCCGGCCGACGACCCGCTGACCCGCCTCGGCGACATGATCGGGCTGTCCGAGGTGAAGCGCGAGGTCGCGGACCTGGTCAACCTCATCACCACGGCCCGTCACCGGGCCGCCGCCGGGCTGCCGGTGCCCTCGCTCAGCAACCATCTGGTCTTCACCGGCCCGCCCGGTACGGGCAAGACGACCGTCGCCCGTCTCTACGGCGAGATCCTCACCCAGCTCGGCGTCCTCCAGCGGGGCCAGCTCATCGAGGCGGCCCGGGCAGATCTGGTCGGCCGCTACATCGGCCACACCGCCCAGCTCACCCGCGAGGTGTTCGAGAAGGCGCGTGGCGGTGTGCTGTTCATCGACGAGGCGTACACCCTCACCCCGCGCGGCAACGGCGCCGACTTCGGGCAGGAGGCGGTGGACACCCTGCTGAAGCTGATGGAGGACCACCGCGACGAGGTCGTCGTCATCGTCGCCGGCTACACCGACGAGATGGAGCGCTTCCTCGCCTCCAACCCGGGCCTGTCCTCGCGCTTCCCGCGCCGGATCGCCTTCGCCGACTACTCCTCGGAGGAACTGGTCACCATCGTCCGCACCCAGGCCGCGAACATGGGCTACGAGTGCGGGCCCGGCACCGGCCCCCTGCTCAAGGAGTACTTCGAGTCGCTGCCCCGGGACCGGTCCTTCGGCAACGCCCGCCTGGCCCGCCAGGTCGTCGAGTCGATGGTCACCCGGCAGGCGGGACGGCTCAGTTCGCTGGCCGCGCCCACCCTGGACGACCTGCGCATCCTCCTGCCCGGCGACGTCGTGGCCGTGACACCGAAGGCGGCTCCCCGATGAAGTCCTCCGCCCGCGGGGCCGCCCGCATGCTGTCCGGCGTCGGCTGCGTCGCCGCCCTGCTGCTGCCCACGGCCCAGCCGGCCCAGGCGGCGCCCCTGGCGCGCGTTCCGGCGGCCGACGGGAAGAAGGGCCAGGAACTGCCCGGCATGCCGTCCTCGCTCGACGCGGACGCGCCCTGCACCCCCGCCTCCCGTGAGAAGGCGAAGAAGCAGGACTGGTCGCGCCAGCGCCTCGACCTGGACCGGCTGCACGGTTACAGCACCGGTGCGGGGGTCACCGTCGCCCTCATCGACACCGGTGTGGACACCGGGGCCGAGGGGCTCGACGGCCGGGTCACCGCCCAGGGCACGGCCGGTGGCGACTGCGTCGGGCACGGGACCTTCCTGGCCGGGCTGATCGCCGGGGCCGGCGGGGGCGGTGCGGACCTCACCGGTGTCGCCCCCGGGGCCAAGATCCTCGCCCTGCGCGGTACCGACGAGCGCGGGCAGGCGAGTTCCGCCCTGGTCGTGGCGGCGCTGCGCGCGGCGACCGAGGCCGACGCCGACGTCATCGCGGTCTCGGTGGCTCTGCCGCGCCGGGACGCGGAGCTGACGCGCGCGGTCGCCGACGCACGGCGGGAGGGCGCGGTCGTGGTGGCCGCGGCCACCCCGGATCCGCCACGGGGGGCCGGAGCCTCCGAGGAGATCCCGCCCCGCAGCTACTGGCCCGCCGCCGAACCCGGCGTTCTGTCGGTCGCCGACATGCTTCCCGCCGGGGTCCGTCCGGACAACGCCCTGGCCACCAGCGGTGTCGACCTGGTCGCCCCTGGCGCGGGGGTCGTCTCCGGCGGTCCGCGCGGGGACGGGCACTACCTCGGCGCGGGTGCGTCGGTGGCCGCCGCCTACGCGGCCGGAGCCGCCGCGGCGGTCCGGGCCGCCCGGCCCGACGACTCGGCCGACGACGTCGCCCGCCGGCTGACCGCGACCGCCTATCCGGCGGACATCCCGCAGCTCGACGCCTACGCCGCCGTCACCACGGTCCTCAGCGACTCCGCCGCGGCCGGCGGGGCGGAGCGGGCCGCCGATCCCGTGACCGTGCGCGACACGGCCGCGGCGGATCGGGCCACCGACCGGGCCACGCTGTTCGTGGTTCTCGGCACGGGTGGCGTGCTTGCCGTTCTCTGGGCGGCCTTCGCCCTTCCCAGGGCCCGGGCACGAGGGTGGCGGCCGGCCTCCGCTTCCGCCTCCGCGCGGCCGGTCGCCGCTGACGCGGACGGGGACTGACGGGCGCTCGTCGCCTGCGGGCCGGTGGGGGCCGGCCGCGCAGTTCCCCGCGCCCCTCAGCGCCGCGGGGCTGCGGGTTTCACGGTGGGTGCGGGTCGGTGGGGGCTGGTTGCGCAGTTCCCCGCGCCCCTCAAGGCAAAAGATTGCGCCGTTCCCCGCGCCCCTAGGGGGTGGGGGCCGGCGTGGG
>NZ_JBHWZP010000366.1:0-8820 GCF_042728395.1 Streptomyces sp. NPDC060205 | reverse complement strand
GGCCTCGGCGATCGCCTCGCGGTAGCGGGCCACCGTGCCCTCCGCGGCGCGGGCCCACGTGAACTTCTCCAGTACGCGCGCACGCCCGGCCGCGCCGAGCCGCTCGCGCAGGCCCGGGTCGCCCAACACCCTGCTCAGCCCAGCGGCCAGCGCCCCCGCGTCGCCGGGCGGAACGGCCAGGCAGGTCTCGCCGTCGGGCCCCGCGACCTCGGGGATGGCTCCGCCGGTGGTGGCCACCAGGGGCGTACCGGTGGCCATCGCCTCGGCGGCGGGCAGCGAGAAACCCTCGTACAGGGACGGCACGCAGGCGACCTCGGCGGACCGCACGAGGTCGACGAGTTCCGCGTCCGAGATGCCCTTCACGAACTGGACGGCGTCTTCGAGCCCGTACCGCTCGATGAGCTGGGCGACCGGCCCGTCCTCGGCACGCCTGCCGACCACGACGAGGTGGGCGGCGGGGTGCTCGGTACGGACCTTGGCGAGCGCCTCGACGAGGAAGACGAGCCCCTTGAGGGGGACGTCGGCGCTGGAGGTCGTGACGATCCGGCCGGGAACCTTCGGCACGGACGGATCGGGCGAGAAGAGGTCGGTGTCCGCACCGATGTGGACGACGTGGATCCGCTCGTCCCGTACGCCGAGGTGGTCGACGATCTCCTGGCGGGACGTGCCGGAGACGGTGAGCACGGACCGCAGGCGGCGCGCGACCCGCTTCTGCATCCGCGTGAACGCGTACCAGCGGCGCACGGACGCCCGCTTGCGGCGGCTCCCGGCGGCGTCCAGCTCCAGCTGCCGGTCCACGGTGATGGGGTGGTGGATGGTGGTGACCAGCGGTGCGCCCACGTCCCCCAGCAGCCCGTACCCCAGCGTCTGGTTGTCGTGCACGACGTCGAAGTCGCCGCGCCGGGCGCGCAGATGGCGGCGGGCGCGCAGCGAGAACGTGAGCGGCTCGGGGAAGCCCCCGGTCCACATCGTGCCGACCTCGACCGCGTCGATCCAGTCGCGGAACTCGTCGCGCCTCGGCGTACGGAAGGGGTCGGGCGAGCGGTACAGGTCGAGGCTGGGCAGCTCGGTGAGGGAGAGCCCGTCCAGGCCCTCGCCCTCGTCCAGCACCGGGTAGGGCTGCGAGCCGATCACCTCGACGTGGTGGCCCAGCCGGGCGAGCTCGCGCGAGAGGTGACGTACGTAGACACCCTGGCCGCCGCAGAACGGGTTCCCTTTATAGGTGAGGAGCGCGATGCGCAGCGGTCGGTCGGCGTCGGCGGCCGAGCCCGCGTGGAGGCCTGCCTCCATGGCCTCATGGGTCACTCTCGGCCCCCTTCTTCCAGCACGTTCCCGCGAGATTACTTCGGGACGGTAATCTAGAACAAGTTTCAGACTTGATCGTTCAGGGAGCACTGAATCTACCGGCAGGTAGCCCTCCTGTGAGCGGTGGATCGGGTGATTCACGCCACGGCGGGACCTCTACTCTGCTGTCACCCGACCCGCCCCCGCCCGCCCCACCGCCCTCTGTTGTACGAACGTCACGGAACGGGATCCATGCCTGCGGAAGCCAAGACTGCGGCGAAGGCCGCGCAGCCGCCCGTACGGGCCGCGCAGCCGGTCACTCCCCCGCTCACCGAGCGCCAGGAGGCGCGCCGACGGCGGATCCTGCACGCGAGCGCGCAGCTGGCCAGCCGGGGCGGTTTCGACGCGGTCCAGATGCGGGAGGTCGCGGAGTCGTCGCAGGTGGCCCTTGGCACGCTCTACCGCTACTTCCCGTCGAAGGTGCATCTGCTGGTCGCGACCATGCAGGACCAGCTGGCCCATATGCACGGCACGCTCCGCAAGAAGCCGCCGACGGGGGACACGGCGGCGGAGCGGGTGGCGGAGACGCTGATGCGCGCGTTCCGTGCCCTCCAGCGCGAGCCGCATCTCGCGGACGCGATGGTCCGGGCGCTCACGTTCGCCGACCGCAGCGTCAGTCCGGAGGTCGACCAGGTCTCCCGCCAGACGACGGTGATCATCCTTGACGCGATGGGGCTCGACGACCCGACCCCGGCCCAGCTCTCCGCGGTCCGCGTGATCGAGCACACCTGGCATTCGGCCCTCATCACCTGGCTCTCCGGCCGGGCGTCGATCGCCCAGGTGAAGATCGACATAGAAACGGTCTGCCGCCTCATCGACCTGACGTCCCCACGGGACTGACGCGGCGGGGCAGCACCCGTGCCGCATGGCCGGCTGCGGGCCGACGGGGGCTGGCCGCGCAGTTCCCCGCGCCCCTGACGGGGCGCGAGCCGAGGCGAGCAACCACGACGCACCCGCACCCGACGACCCACCTCGCCCCCACCCCCTAGGGGCGCGGGGAACTGCGCAATCTTTTGGGCCCGCCCCCACCGGTCGGCGGCCGACACACAACGTCCGCCCCGACGGGCCCTCACTCCTCCGGAGGAAACACCGTCTCCCCGCTGCCCAGCAGGGCAATGACGATCGCCTCCACCGGACACCCCTCCGCCGCCTCCAGAATCTCCTCACCCGCATCCGTCTCGGACTCCACGGGATGCGACTGCATCGCGGAGTCGAGACGAAAGGCCGCGGGAGCGACATGCGTGCACTGCGCCGACCCGATGCACAGCGACCGGTCGACCTCCACACGCCACCGGTCCCCCATCCTCAGGCCTCCCACCCGGCCGGCAGATGGATCATCTTGTGCTCCAGGTACTCCCCGTACCCCTCGGGCCCGAACTCCCGCCCCAGCCCGGAGTTCTTGTAGCCGCCGAACGGCCCGAGCATGTCGAGACTGAAGGTGTTCACGGAGTAGGTGCCGGTCCGCACCTGCCGGGCCACCTCCACACCCCGCGCCACATCCCCCGTCCACACACTCCCGCTCAGCCCGTAGTCGGAGTCGTTGGCGATCTTCACGGCCTCCGCCTCGTCCCCGTACGGGAGGAGGCAGATCACCGGCCCGAAGATCTCCTCGCGTGCGATCCGCATGGAGTTGTCGACGTCGCCGAAGAGCGTCGGCTCGACGTACCAGCCGCGGTCGAGTCCGGCCGGCCGCCCGCCTCCGGTGAGGATCTTGGCGCCCTCCTCCTGGCCGATGCGGATGTAGTCGAGGTTGCGCTGCTGCTGCCGGCGCGCGACCAGCGGGCCGACCTGGGTCGCGGGATCCAGCGGGTCGCCGACGACCAGCGCGTTCGCCGCCGCCGCGAACGCCTCGGCGAACTCGTCGTAGCGCGAGCGCGGCAGCAGGATGCGGGTCTGGGCGACGCACGCCTGGCCGTTGTTCATCCAGGCCGCCGAGACGATGCCCGGCACGGAGGTCGCGAGGTCCGCGTCCGGCAGGACCACGGCCGCCGACTTGCCCCCCAGTTCCAGCGTCACGCGGGTGAGGTTGCGCGAGGCGACCTCCATGACACGCCGGCCCGCCCCTACCGACCCCGTGAAGGACACCTTGTCGATCCCGGGATGCCCGACGAGGTACTCGCTCACCTCGCGGTCCGCCGGCAGGATCGACAGGACGCCCTCCGGCAGTCCGGCCTCCTTGGCGATCTCGCCGAGTATGTACGCGTCCAGCGGCGACTCGGGCGACGGCTTGAGGACGACCGTGCAGCCGGTCAGCAGGGCGGGCGCGAGCTTGGCCGCCGCCACGAACTGCGGCACGTTCCACGGGACGACGGCCGCGACGACCCCGACCGGCTCACGCCGTACGAGGATCTTCCCGAGCACTCCGTCGCGCGTCTCCTCGTACGTGAAGCCGCGCGCGACCGTGATCGCCGCGTCCCACACCATCATCGCGCCGAGTGCCTGCGCGAGGACGCTCCAGGAGTACGGGGAACCGTTCTCGGAGGAGATGACGCGGGCGATCTCCTCGTGGCGTACGGCGATCGCGTCCTTGATGCGGGTGACCACCTCGATGCGCTCGTCGAGGGACATCCGCGGCCAGGGGCCCTCGTCGAAGGCGGTGCGTGCCGCCGCGACGGCCCGGTCGACGTCCTCCCGTGCGGCGTGCGGCACCCGGCCGATGACCTCCTCGGTGTGCGGGGAGACCACCTCGATGACGTCCCGGCCGCTGGGGGCGGTCAGCTCGCCGCCGATGAACAGCTGTGCGTGTTCCACGAGTTCGGTCATGACCGACTGCCTCTCCGAGGACGACGAAGACAACGAGGACGACTCCTGACGGTGCATCAGACCCTGAAACTGATACCAGTTCCACTTGGAGGAGTCCACGGAGCGCACAGCACTCCCATTGGAACCGGTTCTAGTTATAGTGGCCGGGAGTCGGGAGTCGTCGACAGGGGAGCCCATGCCACAGGTGACCGATCACGGCGGGGGCGTACGGTCCATCGAGGTCCCGATCCCGGACAACCCCCTCGGGAACACGCTCGTGTACGTCGTGGACACCGACCGCGGGCCGGTCCTGATCGACACGGGCTGGGACGATCCCGCCTCCTGGGACGCGCTCACCGAGGGGCTGACGGCCTGCGGTACGGGCGTCGGGGAGATCCACGGCGTGGTGATCACCCACCATCACCCGGACCACCACGGCCTGTCGGCCAAGGTGCGCGAGGCGTCGGGCGCGTGGGTGGCCATGCACGCCGCCGACATCGCCATCGTGCGGCGGACCCGCGAGACCAGGCCCGGCCGCTGGTTCTCGTACATGGCGGACAAGCTGACCGCCGCGGGCGCGCCCGCGGAGCATGTGGCACCGCTGCGCTCCGCCCGCTCGCGGCTCCCCGGCCTGTCCCCCGCGCTCCCCGACCGGGAGATCGTCCCTGGCGAACTCCTGGACCTCGCCGGCCGGCGGCTGCGCGCGGTGTGGACCCCGGGCCACACCCCCGGCCATGTCTGCCTCCACCTGGAGGAGCGGCATCCGGCCCGACTGCCGGGCAACGGGCGGTTGTTCTCCGGGGACCACCTCCTGCCGAGGATCACCCCGCACATCGGGCTGTACGAGGACCCGGACGACGACAGCGAGCCCGATCCGCTCGGCGACTACCTCGACTCCCTGGAGCGGATCGGGAGTCTGGAACCGGCCGAGGTGCTCCCGGCCCATCTGCACGCCTTCACCGACGCTCCGTCCCGCGTACGGGAGTTGCTGGACCACCACGAGGAACGCCTCACCGGTCTCCTCGCGCTGCTCTCCACCCCGCTCACGGTGTGGCAGGTCGCCCGGCGGATGGAGTGGAACCGCCCGTGGGCCGACATCCCGTACGGCTCACGGAACATCGCCGTCTCGGAGGCGGAGGCCCATCTGCGGCGCCTGGTGAAACTGGGCCGCGCGGAGCCGGTGCCGGGCAGCGATCCGGTGACGTACACCGTGGTCTGAGGGGCGGTCAGGTGTCGTGGAGGTCCTCCGCCGCGTAGGCGACACCCCGCTCGTACGACATGGCCAGCCCCTCCGCGTACGCCCGCGCGTAGGCCTCGGTGCCGATCTTCTCCTGGACCAGGTCCTCGCAGGAGCGGCGGGCGGAGATCAGGTCCGGTGACTGCATCTGGGCCTTGCCGAGGCGTTCCCAGATCCGCTGGCCGACCGCGAGGAGCCGGGCCGCGCGCCGCCCGTCACCGGCCGCCACGACCGTCGAGGCCAGGATGTCGAGGGTGTGGGCGACACCGAGCGTGCTGTTGAGCAGGGAGTGCGCCACGACGGCCGTACGGGCGTTGCGCGCCGCCGCGGACAGGTCGCCCTCGGCCAGGTCGATCTGGGCGAGGAAGCAGTCGGCGAAGGCGCCCGCCCAGCGCTCGCCGCGCCGCGTGCTCTCCGCGCGGACCTCGTCGGCGACCGCCCGGGCGCCGGCCAGTTCCCCGCGCAGCAGGTGGTTCAGCGAGAGCGCGAGCCGCACCTGGAGCTGCGCGGAGCCCAGCCAGTCGTCGCGGACCGGGAGCAGGTCGGCCGCGGCCAGGACCACCAGCGCCTCGCCGAGGCGCCCGCGCAGGAGCAGGTGTCCGCCGGTGACGTACGCGGCGCCGACGACGGCCACCGGGTCGCCCTGTTCGACGGCCGACGCCGTGCACACCGCCGCCCAGCGTTCGGCGCTGTCCAGATCTCCCTGGAGGAGGGCGACGGCGGCCCTCGCCCACAGCGCCCGTACGAGGTCGGGGCCGGGCGCCGGATCGGCGGTGAGCACCTGGTCGAGACAGTGCTGCGCGTCCCGCAGATAGCCGCAGTGGCGCCACAGGAAGCCGATGTCGGCCGCCGTGCGCAGGGCCGTGGGGCCGTCGCGCTCGGACAGCGCGCAGTCCATGGCGGTACGGAGATTGTCGTGTTCGGTGATCACGCGCTCGCACCACTGCAGCTGGCGGCCGGTGTTCCACTCCGTGCAGCCGGCGCGCGCGAGGCTGCGGTAGTGGTCGAGGTGGCGCAGCCGCAGCGTCCGCTCCTCACCGAGGGCGCGCAGCCAGTCACCGCCGAAGTCCCGCACACTGTCGAGGAGTTGGAAGCGCCGGGGATCCGTGCGGTGGCGCAGCACGATCGACTGCTCGACGAGCCGTTCCAACAGGGCCTCGATCCGTCCGGCGGGCAGGGGGCCACCCGAGCAGACGTCCTCGGCGGCGGCCAGGTCGAAGCCGCCGGTGAACACGGAGAGCCTCGCCCACAGCAACCTCTCGACGGGGGCGCACAGTTCATGGCTCCAGCCGATGGCCGTCCGCAGGGTGCGGTGGCGCAGCGGCCCCTCGTCGAGTCCCGCCGCGAGGAGGTCGAGCGGGGACGGCAGCCGCTCGCCGAGCCGTTCGTCGAGTTCACCGAGGGAGAGTTCGCCGAGCCGGGCGGCGGCCAGTTCGATGGCCAGCGGAATGCCGTCCAGCCGACGGCAGACGGCCGCGGCCAGAGCGGCCGTCTCCTCGTCGAGCACGAAGCCGGTACGCGCCTCGGCGGCCCGCTGCGCGAACAGGTCGAGCGCGTCACCCGGCCGTCCCCCGCCCCGGCCCCCGAGATCTTCTCCGTCCTCCCCGTCCTCCCCGTCCTCCCCGTCCTCCGCGCCCGTCAGCGGCAGCGGGTCGATCTCCACGCGGAGTTCGGACGGATGGCCGAGGTGCTCGCGGCTCGTGGCCAGGAACCGCACACCGGGTGCGGCGGGCAGCAGGGCACGGACGAGGTCGGCGCAGTCGCGGAGCACGTGTTCGCAGGAGTCGAGGACGATCAGCGCCTCCTTGTCGGCCAGCCAGTCCGCGAGCACCTCGGTCACCGGGGACGTCGACTGGTCGGCGAGCCGCAGCGCCTCCACGACGGCGAACCCCACCAGGCCCTGGGCGCGCAGCGGCGAGAGTTCGACGAACCAGACGCCGTCCGGGTACCGGGGCGAGGCGCGACGGGCGGCGTTCAGGGCCAGCCGGGTCTTGCCGACACCGCCGGTCCCGACGAGCGTCACCAGAGGGCTCCGCCCGGTGCGCGCCGGATCCAACAGCCGGTCGAGCCGGGCCAGTTCCCGCCGTCTGCCGACGAAGCTCCGGGTCTCCGGCGGCAGGTTCCCCGACCGTCCCTCGGCCGTCGTGTTCTCCGGCACGGCAACGCCCCTCCCCGCACGGTCCCCTGCACGGCATACGAGCGAGCCCCGCGGGATCGCGCAACCCGGCCAGTGTGACGCGGCCGGCGGGCCACTTCGAACCGCTCCCCCGAGCAGCGGACGAACTCGGTCCCTCGCCGCCACTTGCGGGCACATTACGTCGAGATCCGGTCAACACCCTGTCGGGGCGGGAGCGGAAGGAGATATTCGGAGACCGTCGCGCGAAGGCCGTCGCGAAGGCCGTCGCGAGAGACGGAGAAAGGGCGGAGCGAGCGGATGACCCGCGACAGCAAGGAGACGCGACCCGGCCGGTGGCGACGCTTACGGGCCCCGGGGACGTCCGGCGACCTCCGCAGGCTCTCGGAGGGGCGGCTCCTCGCACCGTCGGCGATCTGCGTGCTCATCGCCGCCCCCGCGCTCCTGCTGGACCATGTCCCGGCCGCCGTCACCCTCACCCAGCTGCTGCTCGGCTGCGGACTCACCGTGCACGCCGTGCGGCAGCGGGACCGGCTCGTCGCGCAGCTCGCCGAGGTGCGCGAGGTCGCACGGATGACGCAGGAGGCCATCGTGCGGCCGCTCTCCCGCAACCTCGCCGGCACGCACGTCTCCACGCGCTACCACTGCGCCGTGCGCGAGTCGGCGCTCGGCGGAGACCTGTACGACGTCGCCGTGACGGCCTTCGGCCTGCGGGTCCTCGTCGGTGACGTGCGCGGACACGGACTGGAGGCCATCCGGCTGACCGCCGAGACGGTGGCCGCCTTCCGCGAACTCGCCCACACCGTCCCCGACCTGCCGGCCCTCGCCTCCGGCCTGGACGAACGTCTCGCGCCGGACCTCGGCCCGGAGGACTTCGTCACCGCGCTCCTCGCGGAGTTCGCACCGGGCGAGGTACGGCTGGTCAACTGCGGCCATCCCGCGCCGCTGCGCTCCGGCCAGCGAGTGGAACTGCTCGAACCGGCGGTCGCCACACTGCCGTTGGGGCTGCGCCCCGACCCCCTCCAGTACCGGGTACGCCTGCAGCCGGGCGACCGCCTCCTGCTCTACACCGACGGCCTGACCGAGGCACGCGCCCCCGACGGCACGCTCTTCCCCTTCCTCACGGAAGCGACCCACGCGCTGCGGGACCCCCTCCCCGACGAGGCCCTCAACACCCTGTACACCCGCCTCCTCACCCACACGGCCAAACCCCCCACGGACGACCTGGCCCTGGTCCTCTGCCAGCCCACCCACGCGTCCGCCTTGCCGGCGCAGGTGGGGGGCTAGGGGGGCGTCCCGGGTGCGGGTTCGGTGGGGGCGGGCCGCGCAGTTCCCCGCGCCCCTGAACGGCGGGGCTGCGCCC
>NZ_JBHWZP010000365.1:0-8871 GCF_042728395.1 Streptomyces sp. NPDC060205 | reverse complement strand
CCCCTGAAGGGGCGCGGGGAACTGCGCGACAAGCCCCCACCGGGCCCGCACCCGTCACCCCTCCCCAACCGCCCCCTCCCGTTCCCGCACCACCTTCATCCGCACCGCATGCGCGTTCGTCCGCACGTCGTACGTCATGAGCTTCGGCAGGCACACCGCCAGCACCCCCACCGCGGCCACGCACATCACACCCCCGGCCCACACGGACGCCCGCACGGAGAACACCGCGGCCATCCCGCCCGCCCGCACCTGCCCCAGCTGCGGCCCGGCCGAGTACGACAGCAGTTCGATCCCCGCGAGCCGCCCCCGCAGCTCGTCGGGGATCGTCTGGTTCCACATCGCCGCCCGGAAGATCCCGCTGACCATGTCGAAGCAGCCGGCGAGCGTCAGGAACAGCAGCACCAGCCACACGTCGCGCACCATCCCCGCGGCCACCATCGCGAGCCCCCAGCACGCCGCCGCGTACGCCACCATCCGTCCGTGCCGATGGATGCGCGAGGTCCACCCGCTGGTCAGGCTCACCAGCAGCGACCCCGCGGGCAGCGCCGCGTACATCAGCCCGAGCGACCACTCGGCGTCCAGTTCGTCCGCGAGGAAGGGCAGCACGGCGAGCGGGAACGCGAAGAACATCGCGGCCAGGTCGATCGCGTACGTACCGAGCAGTTCCTTGCGGCTCCACGCGTACCGGGCGCCCTCCGCGATCGACCTGAGCGACGGCTTCGCCGCCTCGTGCGCGGCGGGCGACGCGGCGAGTCCCACGGCGAGGACGAGCGAGACGACGAACGTGCCGAGGTCCGCGGCATAGGCCCAGCCGAGCCCCGCGTACGCCACGACGAGCCCCGCGACCGCGGGTCCGGCGACCCCGCCGACCGTCCAGCGCAGCGAGTTGAGCGCGGCGGCGGCCGGCAGGTGCTCGTGCCGGACGATGCGCGGGGTGAGCGCGTCGAGCGCCGGCCGCTGCACCGCGACGAGTGCGGAGGACAGCGCGGCGACGGCGTACAGCGGCCACACCAGCGGTTCCGGCAGCAGCGCGTTGACCAGCAGGACGGCCGACAGCGCCCCCTGCCCCGCCTCCGTCCATATGATCAGCTTCCGCTTGTCCAGGGCGTCGGCGAGCGCCCCGCCGTACAGCCCGAACACGATCAGCGGGACGAGTTCCACGGCGCCGATCGCGCCGACGGCGACCGCGGAACCGGTCAGCTCCTTCATCTGCACCGGCAGGGCGACGAACGTGAGGAAGCTGCCGAAGTTGGTGATGAGCCCGGCCACCCACAGCCGCCGGAAGTCGGCGGAGGTCCGCCACGGCGCGAGATCGGGCAACAGCGCCCGCCACCGCGAATCGGCCTTGGGTTCGGGCTTGCTCGGTTCGGTCACGACGGGCCATCCTGCGGTCGCGACCCCGCCGCGGACAAACGCTTTTCCGGCCGGGGCGGCCCCGCCGCCGAGGCGCCGGCCGGATCACCACCGCGCGGGCGGCGGTGCCGTCAGCCGGTCCGCCAGCCGTGACAGCCGGTCGCTGAACCGGCGCCGGCCCCGGGGCGCGGGCAGCGAGTTCTCCCCGGTGGCCGCACTGACCAGATGCTGAACGGTGTCCAGGTCGAGCCCCGCGTCCGGATCGGGCCCGGCGTCCGGACCGAGCCTCGAATCAAGGCCGGGTCCCGCGTCCGGGCCGGGCCCCCCGTCGGGGCCCGGCCACGGCGGCACCGCCAGCGCCTCGTGCGCCATCGCGTGCAGCTCCCGGTCGCCCGAGTCCAGCGCGAGGATCGTCGCCCCGGCCCGGCGCGCGTCGTGCACCCGCTCCAGGAGCGGCGCCCCGGGCGCGCCCGGCGCCACGACGAGCAGTGTCTCGCCGCGCCGGGCCGCCTCGATCCGGCCGAGACCCACCGCCAGATGGGCCGGGTCCCCGGGCCGCGCCCCGTGCCGTACCAGCGTCGGCGTCAGCTCCGGCGTGCCCGACCAGGCGGCCTCGTCCACCAGATGGGCGGCGAGGTGCCAGGGCTCGTACTCCGCCGTCCCCACCAGCAGCAGCCCGCCCCCGTGCGGCAGCACGGACGACCGCAGCACCCCCGCGAACCGCCGTGTGGCGCCCGGCCACTCGGTCCCGGCGAGCACTTCACGCAACAAGGCCACCCGTACGGCATCCATGGGGCCGCATCCTGCCGCAGCCGACTGCTCGTCAGACGGCGTTCACGGCGAATTCGCCCATCCTGGGCAGAGTGGCCCGTTCACCAGTGCACCCAGTCGGCAAGGAGAGGGAGGGGTCCATGACCGGAGTTGAGATGTCCGTGCCGTTCCGGGCCGGGCAGGAGGGCTACGCGAGCTTCCGTATCCCGGCGGTCGTCGTCACCGGCGAGGGAACCCTGCTCGCCTTCTGCGAGGGCAGGGTCGGCTCCCGGGACGACTTCGGCCACATCGACATCGTGCTGAAGCGGTCCACGGACGGCGGGCTGACCTGGGGACCGCTCCAGGTGGCGGCCTCGAACGGCGAGGCGCTGGCCGGGAACCCGGCCCCCGTCGTCCTCGACACCGGCAGGATCCTGCTCGTCCACGTCCGCAACGCCGCCCTCGCCACCGAGGACGCCATCCGCCGGGGCAAGGTGAGCGCCGCCGACGGGCGCCGCGTCTGGCTCCGGCACAGCGACGACGACGGCCACACCTGGTCCACCCCGCGCGAGATCACCGCGCAGGCGAAGAAGGCGCCCTGGCGCTGGTACGCCACCACTCCCGGCCACGCCCTGCAGCTCACCGGCGGCCGGGTCGTCGTCCCCGCCAACCACTCCCTCCCGCCGGCCGGCACGGACACCGGCACCGAGGGCAAGTACAACGGCGGGCACTGTCTGCTCAGCGACGACCACGGCGCGACCTGGCGCATCGGGTACGTCGACGACAACCCGGGCAACTACATCAACGTGAACGAGACCACCGCCGCCGAACTCCCCGACGGCCGCGTCTACTTCAACACCCGCAACGACTCCACCGCCCCCGGCACCCGCGCCGACGCCTACTCCCGGGACGGCGGCCGGACCCTGGTCAAGCCCTTCCGCCCGCAGGCGGGACTCGTCGGTCCCGTCGTCGAGGGCAGCCTGCTCCAGCTGCGCGCCCCCGACGTGCTCCTCTACTCGGGCCCCGCCGACCCCGGCTTCCGCGCGCTGCTGACGGTCCGCGCGAGCGCCGACGACGGTGTCACCTGGCGCACGGCACACACGGTCGACGGACTGCCCGCCGGGTACTCCGATCTCGTGCGCGTCGACGACGGCACGGTCGGACTCCTCTACGAGACGGGGGACTTCAGCGCGTACGAGACGATCACCTTCCGGCGGATCCCCGTGACGGCCCTCACGTGAGCGGCGCCGGCCCGAAGCACGCACGTAAAGTCGGCCCCATGACCTCTACCTCCACTGACAGCGCACAGAAGGCCCCCGCCAAGGACCCCTGGGACCTTCCCGACGTCTCCGGGCTCGTCGTCGGCGTGCTCGGCGGCACCGGTCCGCAGGGCAAGGGTCTCGCCTACCGGCTGGCCCGCGCCGGACAGAAGGTGATCATCGGTTCGCGGGCCGCGGAACGCGCGCAGGCCGCCGCCGACGAGCTCGGACACGGCGTCGAGGGCGCCGACAACGCCGAGACCGCCCGCCGCAGCGACATCGTGATCGTCGCCGTGCCGTGGGACGGACACGGCAAGACCCTGGAGTCGCTGCGGGAGGAACTGGCCGGCAAGCTCGTCGTCGACTGCGTCAACCCGCTCGGCTTCGACAAGAAGGGCGCGTACGCGCTCAAGCCCGAGGAGGGCAGCGCCGCCGAACAGGCCGCCGCGCTGCTGCCGGACTCCCGGGTCACCGCCGCCTTCCACCACCTGTCGGCCGTGCTGCTCCAGGACCCGCAGATCGAGGAGATCGACACCGACGTGATGGTGCTCGGCGAGGAGCGCGCCGACGTCGAGATCGTCCAGGCGCTGGCCGGCCGTATCCCGGGCATGCGCGGCATCTTCTCCGGGCGGCTGCGCAACGCCCACCAGGTCGAGTCGCTGGTCGCGAACCTGATCTCGGTGAACCGCCGGTACAAGGCCCACGCGGGCCTGCGCCTCACCGACCTCTAGGACCGCCGGGCCGCGAGGCCGTGTACGGGCGCGTTCGGGACGTGGGGGACACTGGAGCCGAGCAGTGTCCCCCTCCGGAACGCGCGCGCTGCGGCGCCGGGTCCCGGAGTTCCCCGACAGGAGCAGACCCCATGTCCCGACTCGCCCTCTACGCCCTCGTCGTCTGCGTCCTCGCCACGGCGGCGGCCGTCGTCTCCTTCGTCCAGGGCAGCTGGCTGGGGATCGTGTGGGTGCTGCTCGCGGGCCTGTCGTCCAACATGACCTGGTACTACCTGCGCCGGGACCGGATGCGCCGCAAGGCGTCGGCGCCCTCCGTCACCGGCTGACGCCACCCGCTGACGCGGCGGCCCGTCAGCCGCCGATCGAGCAGTACTGGTCCGTCTCCGTCCAGAACCGGTAGAGGTTCTGCCCGCAGTACGTCCGGATCTCGTCGATGCCCAGCGTCCGCAGCAGCGCGTCGATCGCGTCGAAGAACTGGTTGTTCACCTCGGGGATCCACAGGATCGCGAAGACGAACAGCAGACCGAAGGGCGCGTACGGCTCCACCTGGCGGCGGATCTTGTACGACAACCAGGGCTCGATCACGCCGTAGCCGTCCAGGCCCGGGATCGGCAGGAAGTTCAGCAGCGCGGCCGTGACCTGCAGCAGCGCCAGGAACGCGAGGGCGAACTGGAAGTCGGCCGGTACGCCGTCCAGCGCGTCCAGCCAGAACGGGGCGGTGCACACCACCGCGAACAGCACGTTCGTCAGCGGGCCCGCCGCCGAGATCAGGCTGTGCTTCCAGCGGCCCCGGATCCGGCTCCGCTCGATGAACACCGCGCCACCGGGCAGACCGATGCCGCCCATGATGACGAAGAGCACCGGCAGCACGATGCTCAGCAGCGCGTGCGTGTACTTCAGCGGGTTCAGGGTCAGATAGCCCTTCGCGCCGATCGAGATGTCGCCGCTGTGCAGGGCCGTGCGCGCGTGCGCGTACTCGTGCAGACACAGCGAGACGATCCACGCGGCCGTCACGAACAGGAACACGGCGACGCCGGGCTGCTCGGCGAAGCCCGTCCAGGTGGCCCAGCCGGTCACCGCCGCGACGGCCACGATCCCGAGGAACACGGGGCTGATACGCCGGTCACTGTGCCGGCCTGTGGCGGTGGTCATGGGGTGGGGCTCCCTGGAATGTTCGAACGGGCTGGGCGTGCCGGGTAGACCGTACCGGTGGTGTGGGGGGAACGTCCCAGGGAGGGGCGCAGGTTCCTGCGGTCCTCCACTCACGTCCTGGGGCCTGTCCGGCAGGCCCTGGGCCCGTTTCCGGCCGTCCCCGGTTCATGCCGGTCCAAAATCCGGCGCGGGCCAGGGGCGCGGACAGGGACAATGGTCCGCGTGCGCTACCGCATTCTCGGCACCACCCAGGCACTCCGCCCCGACGGCACCCTCGTTCCGGTCGGCGGGGCGCGGCTGCGCGCCCTGCTGACGGTGCTCGCCCTGCGCCCCGGCCGGACCGTGTCCGTGGCCGTGCTGGTCGACGAGGTCTGGGGCGCGGACCCGCCGGCCGACGCCCCGGGCGCCCTCCAGGCCCTGGTGGGCCGGCTGCGCAGGGCACTGGGCGCGGACGCGATCGGCTCCGACGAGGGCGGCTACCGGCTGCGCGCGGCGGCCGACGACGTCGACCTGCACCGGTTCGAACGGCTCGCGGGCGAGGGCTCGCGCGCGCTGGCCGACGGCGACCCCGGCAAGGCGGCCGTCATCCTCGACGACGCCCTCGCCCTCTGGCAGGGCCCGGCCCTCGCCGACCTCCCGGACCGTACGGCGGAGGCGTCGCGCCGGGAGGCCCGCCGGCTCGACGCCCGGCGCGCCCGCCTCGGGGCCGCCCTCGCCCTCGGCCACGCCGAGCAGTCCCTGCCCGACCTCACCGCCCTCTGCGACACCCACCCGCTGGACGAGCCGCTCCAGGTGCTGCGCCTGCGGGCCCTGCGCGACGCGGGCCGCGCGGCGGAGGCCCTGGCCGCCTACGAGTCCGTACGCCGCCTGCTCGCCGACCGCCTGGGCACGGACCCGGGCCCGGAACTGCGCTCCCTGCACTCGGAGTTGCTGAACGGCACCCCGGACGACCACGACCCCGCCCCTCACAGGGGCGCGGGGAACGGCGCGACAAGCCCCCACGGCCCCGCACCCGAGACACCACCCCGCCCGAGCCACCCCGGCAGCCCCGAGCCGTCCCGGTACGCCGCCGGCCCCGGCCCGCGCGAGCGGCCCGCGCCACGCGGCAACCTGCGGGCCCGGCTCACCTCCTTCGTCGGGCGGGACGGCGATCTGGCCACCATCCGCGGGGACCTCGCCGGGGCGCGGCTCGTCACGCTGCTCGGGCCGGGCGGGGCCGGCAAGACCCGGCTGTCGCAGGAGGCGGCGGAGGGCGTCGCCCAGGACCTGCCCGACGGCGTGTGGCTGGCCGAACTCGCGCCCGTCGACGATCCGGAGGCCGTCCCCGAGGCCGTCCTCACCGCCGTCGGCGCGCGGGAGACCGTGCTGCGCAGCGCCGGAGCCGAGGAACTGCGGGCCGTCACCGACCGGCACGACGACCCGCTCGTCCGGCTCACCGAGCACTGCGCCAAACGCCGCATGCTGATCGTCCTCGACAACTGTGAACACGTCGTGGACGCCGCCGCCCGCCTCGTGGAGCAACTGCTCGAACGCTGCCCCGGACTGACCGTACTGGCCACGAGCCGCGAACCCCTCGGCGTACCGGGGGAGTTGCTGCGGCCCGTCGAGCCGCTGCCCGAGCCGTACGCGCTGAAGCTGCTCGCCGACCGGGGCGCCGCCGCCCGGCCCGGTTTCCGCACCGAGGACGACCCGGAGGCCGCCGCCGAGATCTGCCGGCGCCTGGACGGACTGCCGCTCGCCATCGAACTCGCCGCCGCCCGGCTGCGGATGCTCACCCCGCGCCAGATCGCCGACCGCCTCGACAACCGCTTCCGCCTGCTCACCTCCGGCAGCCGTACGGTCCTGCCCCGCCAGCAGACCCTGCGGGCCGTCGTCGACTGGTCCTGGGACCTGCTGGACGAGGACGAACGCGACGTACTGCGGCGGCTGTCCGTCTTCGCCGGCGGCTGCGACCTCGCCGCCGCCGAGGCGGTCTGCGGACCCGCCGCACTGGAGGCGCTGGGCTCCCTCGTCGACAAGTCCCTCGTGGTGGCCGCCCCTTCGGGCGAACACACGGGCGAGGGGGCGGACGAGAGCACCGGCCCGGGCGACGGCGCCATGCGCTACCGGCTCCTGGAGACCGTCGCCGAGTACGCCGGACAGCGCCTCGACGCCTCCGGTGAGCGCACCGCGACCGAGCGCGCCCACCTCACCTACTACCGCGAACTCGCCCGCACCACCGACCCGTTGCTGCGCGGCCCCGGCCAGCGCGCGGCCATCGAACTGTTCCAGCTCGAAAGCGAGAACACCCGCGCCGCCCTGCAGCGAGCCGTCGCCGCAGGCGATGAGCAGGAGGCGCTCTGCCTCGTCCTGTCCCTCGCCTGGTACTGGCAGATCCGCGACCTGCGCATGGTCACCCGCAACTGGACGCGGGAGGTCATGGCGATGGGCCCCGACCCGTTCGCGCCCCCCACCGAACGGGCCGTCCCGCTGTACGAGTCCTGCATCGCCGAGCCGCCGCCCATGAGCCAGGACGTCCTCGTCGAGGCCAGACGCGGCGTCCATCTCCTGCACCTCGCCTGTATGGACCTGGAGCTGGACACCTGGCAGACACCGGAGGCGGAGGCCAAGCTGCTCGCCGTCAACGAGGCCTACGAGCCCGGCCTCCCGCAGGTCTGCCGCAACCCCGGCTACCTCTGGTTCTTCGCCGTGCTGCTGACCGGCGACATGGACCGGCTGCGCCGGGTCATCGACGCGAGCGTGCGGACCTGCCGGGAACTCGGCACCCGCTGGGAACTGGCCGTCGCCCTGCAGATGCGCGCCAACATGCTCGCCAACCGCGCCGACTGGGCGGGCGACGCCACCCGGGACGCCGACGAGTCGCTGGAGCTCTTCGTCGGCCTCGAAGACGCCTGGGGCGCCGCCGAGGCGCTCTCCGCACGCGGCGAGGCCCATGAGCGCAAGGGCGCGTACCAACTCGCCGCGAAGGACTACGAGACGGCCATCACCCACGCCGAACGCCTCGGCGCCCGCGCCCAGATGGCCATCCTCACCACCCGGCTGGGCAGCGTGCTCATCGACGCGGGCGAGACCGGGCGGGGCGAGCGGCTGCTGCGCGAGGTCCTGGAACAGGGTGACGGCGCGCAGAACGAGGCCATGCCCGGGGCCCGGCTCTTCCTCGCGATGTGGCTCGGCCGCACCGGCCGCGTCGCCGAGGCGCGGGCCCAGATGGAACGGCTGTGGGAGGACTTCGGCGCCGTCCGCTTCGTGGTCTTCGACGGGTTCGTCATGGGCGTGGAGGCCTGGCTGGACTCGCAGGAGGGCCTGTACGACGAGGCGGTGGTGAAGGTGCGGGGAGCCCTGGAGCGGGCCAAGGACCCGCTGACCCAGATGATCGCGCCGCACATGTTCTCGGTGCACCTGGCCACCGCGTCCATCGCGCTCGCCGGGGCCGAGGGCGGCCGGCGCGCCGAGGACGCCGCCCGGTGCCTGGGCGCCGCCGACGAACTCCTGCCGCCCGGACACTTCCGGGCCGTCGTGGAGCACGAGATCAGGGCACAGGCCGAGGCGGCGGCGCGCGGGGTCCTCGACGACCGGGTGTACGAGGCCGCGTACGCGCAGGGCGGCGGCCTCTCCTTCGAGGAGGC
>NZ_JBHWZP010000364.1:0-8872 GCF_042728395.1 Streptomyces sp. NPDC060205 | reverse complement strand
CCTAGGAGGGGCTGCGCCCCATCAGGGGCGCGGGGAACTGCGCAGTCTTTTGGCTTTTAAGGGGCGCGGGGAACTGCGCGAACGGCCCCCACCGGACCCGCAGACGAATCACCCCTGCAGCAGCACCACGCACGACTCCCCAGGCACCCCCAACAGCCCGTCCCCGCCAGGAACATCCACCGGCTCCCAAGCCGCCAGCACCCGCGCGGGCCGCGTCCCCAGCGGAATGCGCACCCGCTCCGCGCCGAGATTCACGACCACCCGGACATCCCCCCGCCGGAAGGCGAGCCAGCGCGCGCCCTCGTCGAACGCGACCTTCACGTCCGCGAGATCGGGATCCGTGAGGTCGGCCTGGGCGTGCCGGAGCGCGATCAGCTCCCGGTACCAGGCGAGCACCCGCGCGTGCACCCCCTTCTCCGGCTCGGACCAGTCGAGACAGGACCGTTCGCGCGTGGCGGGGTCCTGCGGATCCGGGATGTCCTCCTCGGCCCACCCGTGGGACCCGAACTCCCGCCGCCTGCCCCGCCGCACGGCCTCCGCCAGCTCGGGGTCCGTGTGGTCCGTGAAGAACTGCCAGGGGGTCCCCGCAGCCCACTCCTCGCCCATGAACAGCATCGGCGTGAACGGCCCGGTGAGCGTCAGAGCCGCCGCGCAGGCCAGCAGACCGGGGGAGAGGGAGGCCGCGAGCCGGTCGCCGAGGGCGCGGTTGCCGATCTGGTCGTGGGTCTGCGAGTAGCCGAGCAGCCGGTGCCCCGCGACCCGCGTGCGGTCGAGCGGCCGCCCGTGCCGCCGGCCCCGGAAGCTGGAGTACGTGCCGTCGTGGAAGTAGCCCGCCGTCAGCGTCTTCGCCACCGCCGCGAGCGGGGCCCGGCCGAAGTCCGCGTAATAGCCCTGCTTCTCACCGGTCAGCGCGGTGTGCAGCGCGTGGTGGAAGTCGTCGTTCCACTGCGCGTGCAGCCCGAGGCCGTTCTCCTTGCGGGGCGTGATCAGCCGCGGATCGCCCAGGTCCGACTCGGCGACGAGGAACAGGGGCCGGCCCAGTTCACCGGAGAGCCCGTCCACGGCCGCCGACAGCTCCTCCAGGAAGTGGCACGCGCGCGTGTCGTACAGCGCGTGCACCGCGTCCAGGCGCAGGCCGTCGATCCGGTAGTCGCGCAGCCAGGACAGCGCGCTGCCCAGCAGGAACGCGCGCACCTCGTCCGAGCCGGGCGCGTCCAGGTTCACGGCCGAACCCCAGGGCGTGTGGTGCGTGTCCGTGAAGTACGGGCCGAACGCGGGCAGATAGTTGCCGGACGGGCCGAGATGGTTGTGCACGACGTCCAGGACGACACCGAGGCCCAGTTCGTGCGCCCGGTCGACGAAACGCTTCAGCGCCTCGGGGCCGCCGTACGGCTCGTGCACGGCCCACAGCGACACCCCCTCGTACCCCCACCCGTGCCGCCCCGGGAACGGGCACAGCGGCATCAACTCGACGTGCGTCACACCCAGTTCCACCAGGTGCCCGAGCCGCTCGGCCGCCGCGTCCAGCGTGCCCTCGCGCGTGTACGTGCCCACGTGCAGCTCGTACAGCACGGCGCCCGGCAGCCCGCGCCCCGCCCAGTCCGCGCGCCAGACGTACCGCTCCTGGTCGACGACCGCGCTCAGGCCGTCCGGTCCGTCCGGCTGCCGGTACGACCGCGGATCCGGCAGCACCGGACCGTCGTCCACCGCGAACCCGTACCGCGTGCCGTCCTGCGCCTCGGCCTCTCCCGTCCACCACCCCGGGCGCTGCGGATCGGGCTCCAACGCGCGCGTGGTGCCCGCGCAGTGGAGCGTCATGCGATCGGCCTGTGGTGCCCACACCTCGAACTGCACGGACGGTTCTCCCTCGTCTGCTCACCGTGACCTCGCCGGTCCCATGGTGCGTCAAACGAGATCAATTCACCTTCGGATCCGCTCGATCGGACGACGATCCTGCTGATCCGGCGACGGAAAACGGCCCTGTCCGCGGTGCGCACTCCTCTGAAGTGCTGTGTTTTCTGGACACTCCGGCCGCGCTGCCAGACAATCGGCTGCGTGACGTCGTCCTCGGAGTTCCACACCTATCCCGCTCCCGCGCGGCTGTCGGACGCCGAGCGGGACAGGACGCTCAAGGCGCTCCGGGAGGGTGCCGCCCTGGGGAGGCTGTCGCACGACACGTTCCTCCTGCGGATGGAACTCGCGTTCGCCGCCCGCACCTCGGACGAACTGGCCGCGCTCACCGCCGATCTGCGCACCGAGAGCCGCTGGTCGCGGCTGCTGTTCGGCACGGTCGAGGCGGTCTCCGGGTTCTCCGTGCGACTGCGCAGGGCATGGCAGGCCGAGCGGCTCCCCAAACTGCTGCTGCCCCGGCCGGAGAGCCGGTACCCGCTGCGGATAGGCCGGGACCCGGCCAGCGGTCTGCGGCTCAGCCACGAGACGGTGTCGCGCGTGCACGCCGAACTCACCCGTCAGGGTGGTCTGTGGGTGCTGCGCGACCTGGGCTCGACCAACGGCACGGCCGTGAACGGCCGGCGGGTGATCGGCGCCGCCGTCGTCCAGGTCGGCGACCAGGTCAGCTTCGGCCGGATGGTCTTCCGGCTGGCGGCGGACTAGGGCCTGTCTGACAATTCCCGTCGTCGCCCGGAGGGCGGCCGGGCGGCGTCAGGTGCGTGCTCTCGCCGTGCCGGGTACAGAGCCTCGTACTGGACGTACTTGGCTCTGTGCCCGGTGCGGCGAGAGTGCGTGCATGGCGTCGCGCGGCAGACGGGAATTGTCAGACAGGCCCTAGGCGCACGGGTCCCGGAGCGGGGTGGGCCCTGGCCCACGGGCCCGGCGGGCGGAACCGCCGCCTCCGCCGAGGCCGGCCCGAAGAGGCCCGACGGGTGTGCATATTTCTATCCGCACCGACTGTTGACGTACCTGCGCCGCCGTGACTCACTGTGCGTACACCATGCACACCAAGTGAACCGGTGGTCACTCGTCGCGGAGGTAAGACCCTGCCGCCACTCCTCCGCTATCCCTCCGTCGACGAACTGGGCGTCCGGGCCGCCGCACTCGTGAGCCGCCGCCCGCGGGACGCCCGGCTGCGCCAGGTGGGCACCTCCCGGGCCGGACGTCCGCTGCGGCTGCTGTCCGTCGGACACGGCAGCCGCCAGGTCCTCGTCGTCGCGGGCCCCCACGCCAACGAACCGGTCGGCGGCGCCACCGTCCTGCGCCTTGCCGAACGGGCCCTGGCCGACCCCCGGCTGTGCGACGGCGCCGACGTGACCTGGAACCTCCTGCTGTGCCTCGACCCCGACGGCTCCCGCCGCAACGAGGGCTGGCTGGCGGGCCCGTACACACTCGGCCACCACTTCCGGAACTTCTTCCGGCCCGGCTTCATGGAACAGCCGGAGTGGCTGCCCGACGGCGCCGCGGGGGCCGCGCTGCCGGAGACCCGCGCCCTGCTCGACCTCCAGGACGAACTGCGGCCCTTCTTCCAGTGCTCCCTGCACGGCGTCGACGTGGGCGGCGGCTTCGTCGAGCTGACCCGCGACCTGCCCGGCATGGCACCCCGGCTCGCGCACATCGCGGCGCGCCTGGACATCCCGCTCGAACTCGCCCCGTACGACACGCTGTACTGGCCCGTCCTGGGGCCGGCGGTCTACCGGATCCCGCCCCCGACGCGCGGCGACCTCGCCGCGGCCATCACGGAGGCGGCCGTCGAGTCCACCTGGTTCCACCCGCACCCGTACGGGACGGTGACCGCGGTCGTCGAGGCGCCCATGTGGGGCGTGGCGGCCGTGCAGGACCCCTCGGTGCCCGCCGACAGCGAGGGCGCGCTGCGGGACGTCGCGCGGACCCTGCGCCACGACACGGCCCTGCTCCAGGAACTGCTGGCCCGCATCCGCCCCCACCTGACCACTGCGGGCGGCGGGGCCGGGGACGTCGACCGGCTCCTCGCGCCCGTCGACGACTACGTCCTGGTCTGCCCCGGCCTCGCCGACTCCTGGGACCCCGACACCGGCCCCGGTACGGACGCCGCGGGCGTGCTCCGCCCGCTGCCGCCGCTCACCACGTCGGGCCTGACCGCGCTGCGCATCTCCGCCCGCCGGATAGCGCTGCGCACGGCGGGCCTGCTGCACCAGCTGGCGACCGCGGCCGGGGCGGACCCGTACGGGGCGGCGGACGACCTCGACCGGCTCATCGACGGCTGGTGCGCCGACTACCACGAGGGCCATGGGGCGCGCTGGATCCCGGTCGCGCGGCAGGCCGAGTACCAGGCGCGGGTGGTGCTCGCCGCGTTCGACCTGGCCCGCCACCGGGGTCCCGGGTCGCGTCCGGCCGGCAGGCCCGCGACGCGGGCCGAGGTGCCGTTCGAGTGAGTCGGGGTGGGCCCGGGGGCCCCGCGTGCCGATGCACAGGCAATGACGAACAACCAGAAAGCGACCGCGGCGGTACGGGCCTTCCTGCTGGCCGCCTGCGCACTCCTCCTGGCGGGGCCGGTGCCGGCCCGGGCCGCGGAGCTCCCGCAGGCGCCCGCGGGCGACTGGCTCTATGTGACGGTCGCCCGCGGTGAGCCGCGCTCCGGCGACCTCCGCGGCACGCTGCTGCTCTGCGACCCGCCCCGCGGACACGAGCAGGCCGTGCGCGCCTGCGAGGAACTGCGGGCCGCGCACGGCGACGTCGGCCGGATCCCGCTCAAGGACACCTTCTGCCCGATGGTCTACGCGCCGGTGTCCGTCTCCGCGCGCGGCGAGTGGGGCGGCCACGCGGTCACCTACGAGGAGACGTTCGCCAACTCCTGCGTGATGGCGGCGCGGACGGGAGCGGTGTTCGCCCTGCCGCACTGACCGGACCCGCCGGACCGACCGCACCGACCGGACCGACACCGCGACCGGTGCGGTCTCACGATGCCGCGTCCCGCGCGTGCCGGGCCGCGGCCACCACCGTGCGTCTCTGGTGCTCGACCTGGTGCTCCAGAGGCACCCAGCGCGCCCGGAAGCGCCGGGCGAAGGCCTCGCTCCAGGAGCCCACCAGGTGTTCCAGGCCGGGCGCGGCACGGTCGTCGCTCTCCCGCAGGACCCGCAGGAGCATCGCCGCGGCCCGCAGCGGAAGCCGCCGGCCGAACGCGTCCACGCTGCCCACGTGCGCCATCGTGGTGTCCGCGGGCGGCGGCCGTACCCAGTCGACGGCCAGGCCGGGAACCAGCTCCAGCGCCCACCGGGCGGCCCGCAGCAGCGGCCCGGCGGGGCCCGGCAGCCGCGGCAGCGCGTCGCTGAGGAAGCTCTCCACCTGGCGGGTGTCCTGGAGGAGTCGGCGTGCCAGACGGCCCATCGCCGCCGCGGGCGCGGGATGCGGCGTGGGATCGTCCACGAGGTCGCTCGCCCACATCGGCACCTCGACCACCGCGGTCAGACCGCCGTACAGATGGGCGCGGTACCAGGTGCTCTCCCGCGCGTCGTCCGGCATGCTCAGATACGCCGGATCAGTGCCGGGCGCGGGCATCACATGCACCCCCGGCCCGGAGGCGGGCCAGCCGGCCGCGTCCGAGGCGCCTGTCTCGACCGGGATGTTCAGCTCCGCCGCGGACTTGCCGAACGGCTCGGCCAGGCCCGGTATGTCCCGGGTGAGCTGCACCCAGCTGCCGCCGAGGTCGGTGCCGTGCAGCGTCACCTGGAGGTAGGGGCGCAGCTCGTCGATGACCCGGATGAGGGCCAGCGTCTCGGGCGGCAGCCGGCCGGGCGGCAGCACCGACGGCGACCACTCGGGCTGCTCGGGCCCGGCGGGGCGGAAGAAGCCGAGGTGGTAGTCGAGCAGGGTGTGCGGCGCCGGCGTCACATGGAGGCCGGCGCCGTCGGGGTCCGCGCAGAGCAGGAAGTGCCAAGAGGTGTCGTCCCGCAGCCGCCGCTCGCGCACGGCCCGCCCGGCCAGCGCCAGCAGGGTCGCGCCGCCGACGGGCTCGTTCGCGTGGGCGCCCGCGACGACCAGCACCGCGCGCTCGGCGTGGCCCACGGACAGCAGCCACAGCGGCCGTCCGGCCCGCGAGGAGCCGACCCGCCGGAGCGTGCACAGGCCCGGCCGTTGGGCCGCCAGCGCCCGGGCGGAGCGTTCGAGTTCGGTCACACTGGGGTAGCGCAGCTCCGGCAGGAGACTCACCCCCGACTTGGTCCGCCCGGCGTCGCAATCCGCAGTACTCCACGGACCGGATGAACTGTCAAGTACGTCGAGGGGCGCCTCCGGGGAGCGCCCAGCAGCACGTACGGGTGTCCGGGGCGCCGATGCCACCGCCGACGGCGGGCACGGGCGTGTCGGCGCCCCGGCGCCGCCCGTCAGGCCGCGGGCACCGGGTCGTCTCCCACCCGCTCCAGCAGCACCACGGGCGACCGTCCGAAAAGCGCCTCCGCGCGCGCGTGCCCCGTGAACTCCCGTCCGGGCGCGAGCAGATCGGTCCAGCGCCCCGCGGGCAGCGGCAGTTCGGTGTCGCGCCAGCCGCCGCCTTCCTCCAGGCGCAGCGACAGCCGGGTGACGGCCGTGACCACCTCCGAGGAGCGCGCGAAGGCCAGACAGTGCGCGGCCCCCGGACCCCGGGCGGGCAGCGGCTCGTACGCGGCGGACTCGCCGAACACCGCGGGGCGCCGCCGCCGCAGCCGCAGGGCCGCCTCCGTGAGCGCGGCCTTCTCGGCGGAGAGAGCGGACAGGCCGCCCACGCCCTCCGTGTCCCCCGGCGGGAAGTGCGCGGGCCGCCGGTTGTCCGGGTCCACCAGCGCCCGGTACTCGACCTCCGTGCCCTGGTACAGGTCGGGCACCCCCGGCATCGTCAGCTGGATCAGGGCGGCCCCGAGGACGTTCGCCCGCACGTACGGCTCCAGCGACCTCCTGAACTCGGCGACAGCCTGCCCCGGCGCCCCGCACGGGCCCGCCTTCAGGAAGTCCGCCACGGCCTCCTCGTACGCGGGATCCTGCTCGGTCCACGCCGTGCCGAGGCCCGCCTCCCTGATGTGCTTCAGCAGCGCCCCCCGCAGCCGTTCGCCGTCCGCCGGGCCGAGCCCGACAGCGGTCTGCCAGGCCGCCCAGGCGACCTGCGGATCCGGCGCGCCCACGCCCTCGGCCGCCGTCCGCCCGGTCACCTCGGCGAGCAGGTCGGCCCAGCGGGCGGGAGCCTGCGTGAGCACGGAGATCGCGGCCCGGACGTCCGCGCTGCGCTTCGTGTCGTGCGTGGACAGCGCGGTGCCGGTCGCCGGCCAGTCGCGCTGCACGCGCGCGCAGTACGCGTGGAAGTCCTCCGGGGACACCGCGGGGGACCCGGGCTCGCCGCCCACCTCGGTGGCCGACAGCAGCGGTACGTACCGGTAGAACGCCGTGTCCTCCACGGACTTGGCCCGCAGCGCCGACGCGAGCTGGGCGAACCGGGCCCGGAACGCCGCGGACTCCGGCCCCTCGCCGACGCGCCCCAGCAGCAGATCCCGTACGAGATCGACGGTCTGTGCCTCCTCGGGGACCTTGAAGGCCTGCTTCGCCTCCTGCGCGGCCTCCTCGGTGAGCACCGACGCGGCGTCCCCCGAGGTGTACGGCCGGTAGACCTCCAGCCGGACGAGCAGTTCCCGCAGGGCGGTGCGCAGCGCCCAGGGGGCGCGGTCGCGCAGCACGGGGTCCGCGGACGTGCGGCACAGCCGGTCCGCCTCACGGGTGAGCCGGTCGACCTCGGCGGCCAGCTCGTGATGGACCACCTTGTACGCGGCCCGCCGCACGGTCGCCTCCCAGACGCCCCCGCGGTCGGCCTGGGGGGCGGCGAAGCGGCGGTACTGGCCGAGGAGTTCCCCGGCGCCCGCCGGGTCCGTTAGGACGCCGTCGATGTGCCGCAGCGCGTCATAGCCGGTGGTGCCCGCGACCGGCCAGGCGGCGGGCAGCGGCTCGCCGTCCGCGAGGATCTTCTCCACCACCGTCCAGCGCCCGCCCGTCGCCTCGTGCAGACGGCGCAGATACGCGTCCGGGTCGGCGAGGCCGTCCGGGTGGTCGATGCGCAGCCCGTCGACGACCCCCTCGTCCAGCAGCTGGAGGATCTTGGCGTGGGTCGCGTCGAAGACCTCCGGGTCCTCGACGCGCACCCCGATCAGCTCCGAGATGCTGAAGAACCGCCGGTAGTTCAGCTCGGTACGGGCCAGGCGCCACCACGTGAGCCGGTACCACTGGGCGTCCAGCAGCTCCGGCAGCGGCAGCTGTGCGGTGCCGGCCCGCAGCGGGAACGCGTGGTCGTGGTAGCGCAGGACGTCCCCGTCGACCACCAGATCGCCCGTCACCGCGCCCACGGGCTGCCCGAGCACCGGCAGCAGGACCCGGCCGTCCTGGGCCGCCCAGTCGATGTCGAACCAGCGCGCGTACGGCGAGTCGGGGCCCTCGCACAGCACCTCCCACAGCGGGCGGTTGTGGCGGGGGGACATCGCCATGTGGTTCGGCACGATGTCGAGGACGAGCCCGAGGCCGTGCTCGCGGGCGGTGCGCGACAGGGCCCGCAGGCCCTCCTCGCCGCCCAGCTCCTCCCGTACGCGCGCGGGGTCCACGACGTCGTAGCCGTGCCCCGAGCCGGGGACGGCCTCCAGGACGGGGGACAGATGCAGATGGGAGACGCCCAGCCCGGCCAGGTAGGGGATCGCTTGCGCGGCGGCGGCGAAGGGGAAGTCCGGCTGGAGCTGGAGGCGGTAGGTGGCGGTCGGCACGACAGGAGTCATGAAACCTTACGTACCCGGCTCACGCGATTTCGTGTCACGTCCCCCGGACACGGCCCCGCCGGGGCCCGTCCGCGCAGTTCCCCGCGCCCCTGAAAGTCCGGGCCGAGCGCCGCGTTCCCCTGCGGCTACAAGCCAAAAGACTGCGCAGTTCCCCGCGCCCCTGG
>NZ_JBHWZP010000363.1:0-8917 GCF_042728395.1 Streptomyces sp. NPDC060205 | reverse complement strand
GCGTCGGGGGTGTGAGCCCCCGTCGGGCCCGCGCCCCGAGGACCCTCCGGGTCGGGTGCGCCCACCGGGGTGGTGGGGTGCTGTGCGGCTCGCGGGTGCGGGTGCGTCGTGGCTGGTCGCGCGGTTCCCCGCGCCCCTAAAGGCAAAAGCGAAAGATTGCGCAGTTCCCCGTGCCCCCACTGCTTGGGGCGCGGGGAACTGCGCGGTCTGTTGCCTTTCAGCTGGCCAGGGCCTGTTGTGGAGGTTCCGCCGGTTCCGTGTGGCCTGAGCGGGGCTCGGCCACGCGGGGCGTCGGGCGGTCCCGGTGGGCCGGGTCGCGGACCTCGCCGACCAGGAGTTCCAGGACGTCCTCCAGGGCGACCAGGCCGAGGACCCGGCCCGACGCGTCGGCGACCTGGGCGAGGTGCGTCGCGGCGCGGCGCATCACGGTCAGGGCGTCGTCCAGCGGAAGCTCGGCGCTGAGCGTCGTCATGGGCCGCCAGACCTGCTGCGGCACCGCCCGCTCGGACTCCTCCAGGTCGAGTACGTCCTTCACGTGCAGATAGCCCATGAAGGCGCCGTTCTCCGCGACGACCGGGAACCGTGAGAACCCGGTGCGGGCGGTGAGGGCGACGACCTGGCCCGGTGTGACCGAGGGGCCCACGCTGATCAGCGACTCGCGGTCCAGGAGCACGTCCGTGACCGGGCGCGAGCCCAGTTCCAGGGCGTCCTCCAGGCGCTCCTGCTCCCCGGGGTCGAGCAGACCGGCCTGGCCGGCGTCCTCGACGAGCCGGTTGAGCTGCTCGCTGGTGAAGACCGCCTCGACCTCGTCCCTGGGCTCGACACCGAAGAGCTTCAGGATGGCGCCGGCGCAGGCACCGAGCGCCACGGTGACCGGCTTGCACAGCCGGGCGAAGGCGACCAGACCGGGGCTGAGCCACAGCGCGGTCTTCTCCGGGGCGGCCATCGCCAGGTTCTTCGGCAGCATCTCGCCGACCACCAGGTGGAGGAAGACGACCGCGGCGAGCGCTATGACGTACCCGAGCGGGTGGATCATGCCCTCGGGCAGGTGCGCGGCGTGGAAGACCGGCTCCAGAAGGTGCGCCACGGTGGGCTCGGCGACCGCGCCGAGGGTCAGCGAGCAGATGGTGATGCCGAACTGCGCGGCGGCCATCATGTGCGGCAGGTTCTCCAGGCCGTACATGACCTGGCGGGCCCGTGCCGTGCCGAGCGGTTCGATCTGGCTGCGCCGTACGGAGACCAGGGCGAACTCGGCGCCGACGAAGAACCCGTTGGCGAGCACGAGCAGGCCGGCGAACAGGAGTTGGAGCACGCTCATCGGACGGCCTCCGCCGCGGAGACGGGGGCGGACGCGGGAGCGGCGACGGGGGTGGTCCCGGCCTCGGCCGTTCTGACCAGCCTGACCCGCTCCGCGCGGTAGTGGCCGACCTGGCGCACCGACAGGCGCCAGCCGGGCAGCTCGGCCCGGTCGCCGGGGGCCGGGATGCGTCCGAGCAGGTCGGCGACGAGGCCGGCGACCGTCTCGTACGGGCCCTCGGGGACCTCCAGGCCGATGCGCAGCAGGATGTCGACGCGGCAGCTGCCGTCGGCGTCCCAGGCGGGCCGGCCGTCCTCGGGCGGCGCGGCGGCCAGTTCCGGCACGTCCTGGTCGTCGTGTTCGTCGCGGACCTCGCCGACGAGTTCCTCGACGATGTCCTCCAGGGTGACGACCCCGGCCGTGCCGCCGTACTCGTCGACGACGACGGCGATGGGCTGCTCGTTGCGCAGCCGCTCCAGGAGGGGCTGCACGGGGAGGGTCTCCGGGACGAGCAGCGGGGCCTGGGCGATCCGGGTGACCGGCATGCGCAGCCGGTCGTGCGAGGGCACCGCGAGGGCGTCCTTGAGGTGCACCATGCCGACGATCTCGTCGATCCGCTCCCGGTAGACGGGGAAGCGGGAGAGGCCGGTGGCGCGGGTGAGGTTGACGACGTCCTCGGCGGTCGCGGAGGACTGGAGGGCGCTGACCTTCACCCGCGGGGTCATGACGTGCTGCGCGGTCAGGTCTGCCAGGGAGAGGGTGCGTACGAACAGGTCGGCGGTGTCCTGCTCCAGCGCGCCGGCCTGGGCCGAGTGCCGGGCCAGGGAGACGAGCTCGCCGGGGGTGCGCGCGGAGGCCAGTTCCGCCGTGGGCTCGACGCCCAGGGCGCGGACGAGCCGGTTGGCGACCGAGTTCAGGGCGGCGATCACCGGCCGGAACAGGGTCGAGAAGACGTGCTGCGGGCCCGCGACGAAGCGCGCGACCTGCAGGGGCCGGGACACCGCCCAGTTCTTGGGCACGAGTTCGCCGATCACCATCTGCACGGCCGAGGCCAGCAGCATGCCGACGACCACGGCGACACCGGACACGGCGCCTTCGGGGATGCCGACGGCGGTGAAGGGCCCGTTCAGCAGCTCGGCGAGCGCCGGTTCGGCGAGCATGCCGACGACCAGCGAGGTGATGGTGATGCCGAGCTGGGTGCCGGAGAGCTGGAAGGAGAGTTCCTTGAGGGAACTGACGACGGTGCCGGCCCGTCGGTCGCCTTCGGCCGCGGCCTTCTCGGCGTCGGGGCGCTCCACCGTGACGAGGCCGAACTCGGCCGCCACGAAGAAGCCGTTGGCGAGGATCAACAGGAACGCCGCCCCGAGGAGCAGCAGGGGGATGGTCATGCCGCCGCCTCGATGGGTCGGGAGGGGGCGGCGCAGGTACTACAGGACGATCCGTCCATCGCTGGAGGGAGTCACTCCTCGAATAGCAGGGGGCCGCTGAGTTCCGGGTGGGAAGTCAGCGGCGGAGGCGCAACGAAAACGCCTCCGCCAACAGATTAATCAAGACATGGGCCCGTACGGCAGGGTGGAAGGCCGGGAGTCAGCCGTGATGTTCGTCGTGCGGGCCGTCGGACGGCCCGTCCGGCTCGCCGAGGGAGCGGGCCTCGGCGAGGGCGCGCAGTGCGCGGGCGTCGCTGATGGCGTGCTGTTTGGCGATGCCCGGCTGGATGCCGAGCACGGGCAGGCTGGTGCCGTCGCTGAGGTTCAGGAAGACCCAGGGGTCTCCGGGACGGAGGTTGACCTGCAGGATCTCCGCCCAGGCGAGGCGCCGCCTGCTGGTGATGTTGACGACGGTGACCCCGGACTCCTCCGCGACGACCTTGGGGCGGGCCAGCAGCACGAGGACGCCGAAGAGCAGTGCCGCGGTGAAGACGAAGCTGAGCCGCTCCCCCGGTCCGAGCTTTTCGAGCAGCAGCGCGACCGTGGTGATGACCACAAAGATCGTGGCACCGGCGGTCAGCAGTACGGCTCGGGTGCGCCCGGGCCTGAAGGTCACGGGGAGGGCGGGCGGCTCGGTGGTGTCCGGCATGGCGAAGCTGTTCCTCGAAGTCCTCGGAGTCAAAGTCGCAGTCGGGGGCAGCTCAGAGGCGGCAGGCGTGGATGGCCGTGGTCAGGATGGCCCGGGCGCCGATGTCGTACAGGTCGTCCATGATCCGCTGGGCCTCCTTTGACGGGACCATGGCGCGTACGGCGACCCAGCCCTCGTTGTGGAGCGGCGAGACGGTCGGCGACTCCAGGCCGGGGGTGAGCGCGACGGCCTTCTCCAGCTGCTCGACGCGGCAGTCGTAGTCCATCATCACGTAGGTCCGCGCGACGAGGACGCCCTGGAGGCGGCGCAGGAACTGCTGGACCTTGGGCTCGGCGTCCCCGGTGGTCTCGGCGCCGGTGCGGCGGATGACGACCGCCTCGGACTTCATGATCGGGTCGCCGAAGACCTCAAGGCCCGCGTTGCGCAGCGAGGTGCCGGTCTCGACGACGTCCGCGATGACCTCGGCGACGCCGAGTTCGATGGCCGTCTCGACGGCGCCGTCGAGGTGCACGACGGACGCGTCGACGCCCTGGTCGGCGAGGTACTTCGCGACGATGCCCTCGTACGAGGTGGCGACGGTCTTGCCCGCGAGGTCGTCGAGGGCCTTGGCCGTGCCGGGCTTGGTGGCGAAGCGGAAGGTGGAGCGGGCGAAGCCGAGGGGCAGGATCTCTTCCGCGTCGGCCGCGGAGTCGATCAGCAGGTCGCGGCCGGTGATGCCGATGTCGAGGCGGCCGGAGGAGACGTAGATCGCGATGTCGCGGGGGCGGAGGTAGAAGAACTCCACCTCGTTCTCCGGGTCGACGATCCGCAGCTCCTTGGCTTCCCGGCGCTGCTGGTAGCCGGCCTCATGCAGCATCTCCCCCGCGGGGCCTGACAGGGAACCCTTGTTGGGGACGGCGATGCGCAGCATGAGGTCGGCTTCCTTCGTTCGTGCGGTGCGGGTGCGGTGGTGGATACGGGTGTCGGCGCGAGGGCGCGGAGGGGGCTCAGAGGTGGGCGTACACGTCGTCCAGGCTGATGCCGCGGGCGACCATCATCACCTGGACGTGGTAGAGCAGCTGCGAGATCTCCTCGGCGGCTGCTTCCTTGCCCTCGTGCTCCGCGGCCATCCAGACCTCGGCGGCCTCTTCGACGACCTTCTTGCCGATGGCATGGACCCCCTTGCCGACCAGTTCCGCGGTGCGGGAGGTGGCGGGGTCGCCGGTGGCTGCCTTGTGCTGGAGCTCGGTGAAGAGCTCCTCGAAAGTCTTCTTGGACATGGTGGTCCTCACCCTACGCGGTCGCGGGCCTACGTCAGCGCCAGGGTTCGGATACCGAGCGCAGGGTGGCCGCGGTCGCCACGGCCGCCGTCACCGCCTCGTGCCCCTTGTCCTCGTTCGAGCCCTCGATGCCCGCGCGGTCCAGGGCCTGCTCCTCGGTGTCGACGGTCAGCACGCCGAAGCCGATGGGGACCCCGGTCTCGACGGAGACCTGGGTGAGGCCCTGGGTGACGCCCTGGCACACGTACTCGAAGTGCGGGGTGCCGCCGCGGATGACGACGCCGAGCGCGACAATCGCGTCGTAGCCGCGGCCCGCGAGGACCTTCGCGACGACCGGCAGCTCGAAGCTGCCGGGGACCCGCAGGAGGGTCGGCTCGTCGATGCCCAGCTCGTGCAGGGCGCGCAGCGCGCCGTCGACGAGTCCGTCCATGACCTTCTCGTGCCACTGTGCCGCGATGACGGCGACCCGCAGGTCACCGCAGTTGCGTACGGACAGTTCGGGTGCGCCCTTGCCGCTCACGTCTGTGTCTCCTCGTACCGTGCAGTGCTGTTGCTTGCTACTGGTTGCTGTTCTACGGGTTACGGGTCACTGGTTGCCGCAGGCGGACACGGCGGTCGTGTCCAGCCAGGGCAGGTCGTGCCCCATCCGGTCCCGCTTGGTGCGCAGGTACCGGAGGTTGTGCTCGCCCGCCGTCACGGGCATCGGCTCGCGCTCGGTGACCTTGAGGCCGTGTCGGACGAGGGCGGCCGTCTTGTCGGGGTTGTTCGTCATCAGCCGCAGGCTGCGCACCCCGAGGTCCTCAAGGATCTGCGCCCCGGCCGCGTAGTCGCGGGCGTCGGCGGGCAGGCCGAGTTCGAGGTTGGCGTCCAGGGTGTCCCGGCCGCGCTCCTGGAGCTCGTACGCGCGCAGCTTGGACAGCAGGCCGATGCCGCGCCCCTCGTGGCCGCGGAGGTAGACGACGACGCCGCGGCCCTCGTCCTGGATGCGCTGCAGGGAGGCTTCGAGCTGGGGGCCGCAGTCGCAGCGCAGGGAGTGGAAGACGTCCCCGGTGAGGCATTCGGAGTGGATGCGCACGATGACGTCGTCGCCGTCGCCGATCTCGCCGTGCACCAGCGCCACGTGCTCGACGCCGTCGACGGTGGAGCGGTAGCCGTACGCCGTGAACTCGCCGAAGGCGGTGGGCAGCTGCGTCCTGGCCTCACGGCGGACCGTGGGCTCGGCGGTGCGGCGGTAGGCGATCAGGTCCTCGATGGAGATGATCGTCAGGCCGTGCTTGCGGGCGAACGGGATCAGCTCGGGCAGGCGCAGCATCCGCCCGTCCTCGCCGGCGATCTCGACGATGGCGCCGGCCGGCCGCAGGCCCGCGAGGCGCGCGAGGTCGACGGCGGCCTCGGTGTGGCCGTTGCGGACGAGCACACCGCCGGGCTTGGCGCGCAGCGGGAAGATGTGGCCGGGGCGTACGAAGTCGGCCGCTGCCGCCTGTCCTCCCGCGAGCAGGCGCAGGGTGGTGGCGCGGTCGGCGGCGGAGATGCCGGTGGTCACGCCGGAGGCGGGGCCCGCGTCGACGGAGACCGTGAAGGCCGTGCGCATCGACTCGGTGTTGTTCTCGACCATCTGCGGGAGCTGGAGGCGGTCGAGTTCGTCGCCTTCCATGGGTGCGCAGATCAGACCGCGGCACTCGCTCATCATGAAGGCGATGATCTCGGGGGTCGCCTTCTCGGCGGCGATGACGAGGTCGCCCTCGTTCTCGCGGTCCTCGTCGTCGACGACCACGATCGGGCGGCCGGCGGCGATGTCCGCAATGGCCTTCTCGACCGGGTCGAGGGCGAAGTCCGAGGCGTCCTCGTCATGACCCGTGCTGTACCAAACCGGCGTTGTCGTCATGCCGGGGCTCCTTCCAGGACGGGCTGCCCGGCCTTGCGGGAGCGCAGCCACCAGTCGCGCATGCCCCACAGGACGAGCGCGCCGTAGATGATGTAGACGAATCCGGAGAACGCGAAGCCGTTGGCGAAGTTGAGCGGCACGCCCACCAGGTCGACGAGCAGCCAGGCGAACCAGAACTCGACCATGCCGCGCGCCTGGGCGTACATCGCGACGACCGTGCCGACGAAGATGTAGGCGTCGGGCCAGGGGTCCCAGGACAGCGAGGGGTACGCGGTGAACAGGCTCGCGACCGCGACGGTGCCCACGGCCGCGGCGCCGAGCAGGTACGCGCGTTCGCGCCAGGTGGCGAACCGGACGGCGATGGAGCCGTCCTGCGCGCCGCCCCTGCCGCGGTTCCACTGCCAGTAGCCCCACACCGCGACGGCCATGACCACCAGCTGCTTGCCCGCGCTGCCCGAGAGGTGGGCGGTGGCGAAGGCCGCGAGGAGGATCGCGCCGGACAGGAACTGGACGGGCCAGGTCCAGATGGAGCGGCGCCAGCCGAGGGCGAGGCCGATCAGCCCGATCACGTTGCCGATCATGTCGGCCCACTTGATGTGCTGGCCGAAGAGCGTGAACGCCTCGGAGTTGAGCCAGTTCACCGTGTCGCTCCCTGTCCCTGCGGGCCGAGCAGCCGCTCGACGTACTTGGCGATCACGTCGACCTCAAGGTTGACCGGGTCGCCGGGCTGCTTGCGGCCCAGCGTGGTCAGGTCGAGGGTGGTCGGGATGAGGCTGACGGTGAAGAAGTCGGGGCCGGCGTCGACGACGGTCAGGCTGATGCCGTCGACGGTGATGGAGCCCTTCTCGACGACGTAGCGCGAGAGGTCCGCGGGCAGCGAGATCTTCACGATCTCCCAGTTCTCGGACGGCTTGCGCTCGATGACCTCGCCCGTGCCGTCCACATGGCCCTGCACGATGTGCCCGCCGAGCCGCTCTCCCACGGCCATGGGCCGTTCGAGGTTGACGCGGGAGCCGACGGTGAGGGCGCCGAGGCTGGAGCGGTCCAGGGTCTCCGCCATGACGTCGGCGGTGAACTCGCCGTCCTCGTGGTCGACGACCGTCAGACAGACGCCGTTGACGGCGATGGAGTCCCCGTGACGTGCACCTTCGGTGACCACAGGGCCACGGAGTCGGAAACGTGAGGCATCGCCGAGATTCTCGACGGCGGTGACTTCACCCAGCTCTTCGACGATTCCGGTGAACACTTCCCGGGTCCTCCTGCCTCATAGGGCACGGACTCCGGGGCCTGTCGATGACGACAGATGTGAAACGAACGGGAACACCGAGGACGACGCCGCGTGGGACGACGTGCCCGTGGGACACGACGAAACAGACGGCGGCGCGCACGAATGCCCGCCCGCCGCGCACTGCCTCCCATCCGGACTTTAACCGTCGGTCCAGGAATTTCACCTGGTCAACCGGCCGCTGGAAGCGACCGGGTCGCGGACTGTAACCGCCGGTTCGGACTTTCACCGACCCCGGAGTGCGCTGCTTCTGGTACAGACTCAGTGTGCCACGCCTGATCGACGCCCATGCGGGTGAATTCTGTGGGGTGGCTCACAAGGTGTACCGATGGACTTCACGGGACACCCGTGAGGCGCCAGGCTCTGATCAACTTCTCCGTGATCAAGGCGTCTCGCTGGTGGTCCATACCTATTGACGCTTTGGTCTAGTCCTCTCTAGGGTCAGCGTGCACCGGCGCCTCTCCGGGTCGCGTTCGCCGACCCGCCCCAGATCGACCCGGCGGCGGTGACGGAGGCCCTTGCCCCGCCGCCGGGTCTCCGTTCCCCGTCACGGGCCCGGGTTCACCTCTCCGCAGGCGCGAACAGCTCGTCCTGGGCGCCGTCCCGGGCCATCAGCAGGGCACCGCGCAGCACGGCGCCGCCGCCCAGGGTCCCGGCCCGCACCTCGGTGGGCAACGGAGTCATCCGCCCGAGCCGCTCCCGCACCCGAGCCGCCAGCACCTCACCCCCCGCTCGCCCGATCTCCCCGGACAGCACGACACACCCCGGATCGAGCACAGCGATGACGGAAGCGGCCCCGAGAGCGACACGATCGGCAAGCGCATCGAGAAACCCCGAGGGGCGCACCCCGGAGGGGGATGGGGATCTCCGAGGGTCGGCGCCCCCGAAGGGGCGCGGGGAACTGCGCGGGTAACCCCCACCGCCCGCAGCCGAATCCGAGCCGGGCGCGACAGCGCCCAAGGGGCGCGGGGAACTGCGCGGCCCGCCCCCACTGCCCGCAGCCGAATCCCCCACCCCGCCGGTTTCCGGGACCGGCGCGGAACCGGAGGTCGAACCCGGCGCGAAGCCGGAGGGCGACCCCGGCGCGAAGCCGGAGGGCGACCCCGGCGCGAAGC
>NZ_JBHWZP010000362.1:0-8945 GCF_042728395.1 Streptomyces sp. NPDC060205 | reverse complement strand
GTCCGGCGGGCCCGGAGCCCGGGTCCGCCGGACCGGCCGCCGATCACACACCTACGACGTCTGGCCCTTGCCCACACCCCTCGCAACTGACGGGGGCAGGCTCGGGCCGGACACGGCTCGGACCCTAGCGGGCCCGGACGTTGCCCCAGTTGTCGGCGCTCTTGCGCTCGTCACGGGAGTGGTTGTCGTGGATGGTACGGATCAGCTCGCCGTTGTCGCCGAGGAGCCTGGCCATGTTCTTGGTGGCGTTGTCCCACTCCGCCTGGACCACGCGGTACTGCTCCTGGTCCGCGCCCTCCCAGGTGCTGACGAGCGGCTTCAGCTCGTCCTCCAGGTTGTTGAGGGTGTTGATGATCACCTGGGTCTGCTCCAGCAGTTCCTCGATGGCCTGCTGGACCTTGGGGTATTGCACATCGATGATGCCGTCGGCCATGACGTCTCCTCTCGAAGGCCGGGCGCCTGGCCCGGGAAGCTCACGAAGTCCGGCTCCACCGAAGGAAGCCGGTACCGCGGGTGGGTCAGCTCAGTGCTTCGAAGACGCCCTGGCTGGTCTTGCTGTTGAGAACCTCGGTCAGGTCCTGGTTCTCCTTCGCCAGGCGGTTGGCGGAGGTCACGTTCTCCTGCAGCGCGTCGATCATCGTGCTGATCTGGACGACGACCTTCTGCGCCTCGGTGTTCCAGCTGCGGAAGAGCTTCAGCAGTGCCTGGCCCTCGTCACCGCCGACTCCCGAACGCGCTGCGATCTCGGCGACGTTGTTCTGGGTCTTCTCGACCGCGTTGCGGGCCGACTCCAGAGAGGAGACGCCCCCCAAGCCCTTGGCATAGTCCGCTTTCCTTGCGGCGCTGTCCGCCATGTCACGCTCCCTTCGTTCAGGCGCGTCTCACGCACCGTTGCCCGCTGAGGCTAAAGAGAAAACAGGGTTCCGCGCAACGCGTGCAGGCAAGATGTGAGTAACAGCCGGTTCGGTAGAATTCGCCTGTATGGCAACGGAGTTGTGCGAACGTTGCAGCTGGATGAACGGGACGCGCGTAGTTCCGGGCATACAGCGCGTGAACAGCCCCCCGGACACCTGCGAAGCGGGCGGAAAGCGGGCACACGAAGAGTCCGAACGGTCATGGAGAAGCTTCGCCTTCGGCATGGTGCACGTTCCCATGAGATTCTCCGGGTGCGGTCCGCCGAAATTTTTGAGCTTCTTTTGAGGTTACCCATTCGTAAACGAACGCCCTGGGCCTCCCTACCCCGCGCCATCGGTGCCGAGTTCGGCCCGAGGTTTTCCTTGTGCTCGTCCCTTTTCTTTTCCTTTTCCCCTGCGCGGCACAGGTTCCCTGCCGCAATCGACGGGTGGCGTCAGTCTCGTGACGCGGCGCCCACCGTGCCCACCAGGTCCGCCTTGTCGCTGTCCTCGCGCTTCTCGGGCTCCTTGGCGGCTCCGCACGCGGGGGCGGTGGTCCGGGGTTCCGTGGCTCCCGCGGCGGCGGCCGGATCGAGGTCCGCGCCGGTCGGGAAGGCCGCGAGCAGCGGCGCGGGGACCGAGCCGATGTCCGAGGCCTCGTAGCCGAGGGCTGCGAGTGAGTCCTTGGCGGAGACGCGGTACTTCACACCGTTCTCCGCGACCAGGTAGGTGGTCCCGGCGTGCGCGGCGCCGCTCGCGTGCAGGGCCCGGACCAGGGCGCCGTGCCCGGGACGTACCACCGTGGCCTCCGTGGGCACACAGGCCGGTTCCAGCGGCTGCGCGGTGCCCGCCGACACGGCGACCGGGGTCAGCTCGGTCAGCGGGACCAGGACCGACCTGATCCGTACACCGCCGTTGTCGCCGTCCACCTGGGCGCAGAGCGCGCTGCCGCGCTCCGCGGACTGCGGCAGGGGCGGCGCGTCCGGCAGTTCGGCGGAGGCGGCGTCGGCCGCGTCCTTCGCCGCGTGCTCGCGCAGCGCGTCCGCGCCGACCGTGCGCACGTCGGGCGACTGTCCCTCGTAGGCTTCCTTCTGGGTGGCCGGGTCGCCCAGTACGAGGGCGGCGCCGAGGCGGGTCAGCGGCACCAGGCCGTCCTTGCGCAGCAGGTGGTAGGTGCTGCCGCCGCCGACCACGCTGACCTTGAACAGCTGGCCGATGCGGCTTGCCTCGCCGCCGAGTTCGGGGCCCTTCTCGCCGCGCCCCGGTACCGCGGGCGGCTTGAGTGCGGGGCCGGGAGCCAGCGCGTCGAGGAAGGCCGCCGAGACGGGCATCGGATCCTCGGAGCCGTAACCGAGGGCGGTGCGGGCGTCGGAGGCGCGGTCGAGCGGCAGCCTGCTGCCCCGCCACACCAGGTACTCGGTGTCGTCCGGGCCGCTCACCAGCACCCCGCGGTCGCGGCCGATGCCGCGCGAGTCCAGCGGCATCCCGGCCGCCACGGTGGTGGCCCCGGGCTTGTCGACACCTGTGGTGGCCACGACGCCCGAGGTGTTGGGCAGCGCCCCGTCCGGCCCGGTGACGCACATGTGCCAGGCGTCGTCGTCGAGCTGCCCGGCGGCCGGTACGGCGTCCGGGGCGCCGGGAATGCCGACCGGGGAGCCCACCGGGACGCCCTGCAGGGAGGGGGTGTGCACATCGGCGGTCGCCAGGTCGGAGCCGCCGATCAGCTTCGCCGAGGCGTAGTTGCGCACCGGGTGCAGTACGCCGTCGGTGCCGGTCCACAGATACCGGGCGCCGGTGTCGCGGTTGACCACCAGGTGCTCGCCGTCGCGCCAGCCGTCGTTCCCGCCGGGGCGCAGCAGGCCGTACACGGTGGCGCCCGCGCCGATCAGGACGGTCACCAGGACGCCGAAGACCACTCCGCGGGTGGTGCGCCCCAGCGGGCTCTCCGGGGCGTCCGGGTCGGCCATGAGCAGGCCCGAGCTGAGCCTGCCCATCATGAAACTGTGGGCGTGTACCTGGTCTCTTTTGGACTGCACGGCTTCTCCTCAACTCCTTCTGCGTGCCGGGCGTGCGGGTGTGCTCAGCGGTGCGCTCAGCCGAACAGGCCGCGCAGCCAGCCGAAGAGCCCCGCGGCCCAGAGGGCGAGCGGCAGCAGTGCCACCGCGAAGCCGGTGTGCGCCAGTTCGGCAGCGCGGCCCCAGTAGGGCAGCACCCGGCGGCCGGGCACCGTCCAGGCGGCGATCACGAGGGCCGCCGCGGCGCCGAGGAGCACCGCGAAGACGACCGCGCGTCCGGTGCCGTCGTGGTCGGCCGCCCAGGCGCGGGCGAGCAGCAGCAGGCCCAGGACGCCGGGCACGGCCAGGGTCAGCCGCTGCGAGATGTGCACCAGTCCGCGGCAGTGCAGGAGCAGCAGCAGGGTCAGTGCGAGGGCCGTGAGCGTCTCGGGCAGGTTCGGCTGCTCGGTGAGGACGACCAGGGCGGCCAGGGCGATGACGCCGGTGGCGGCGAAGAGCGCGGTGACCCAGCGTCCGGCGAGCAGGGTGCGCTCGGCGACCTCGTCGCCCGCGTAGGGCTCGATGCCCTCCTGGAGCTGGGCGGCGGAGGACGGCAGGGAGGGCAGTCGCATCCCGGCCAGTTTGAAGGCGAACGGCGCGACGGCTCCGGCGGCGAGCGCGACCACGGTGGCCACCAGTGCCACCGAGGCTTGCACGGCCAGGCCGGTGTAGCCGATGAGGCCGCCGGCGATCGCGGTGGCCACCGAGACCACCGCGGTCGCGAACAGGGCCGGGGCGCCGACCGCGGTGGCGGCGAGCGCGAGGACCGCGCCGCCCGCGCCCGCGGCGCCAGCGGCGAGCAGCCGGGCGCCCACGACCTGCCGTGCGTCCGCGCCGGTCAGGTCGCCGCCGGGCAGCAGCCAGCCGGCCAGGGCCAGGCAGGGCGCGACCAGCAGGCCGAGCGCGGTCGCGGAGAGGCGGTCGCCGACCGCGCGGCTGGCCGAGCCGGCGCCCGCGAGCAGCAGCAGGCCGGTCACGGCCGCGAAGGCGACCCGGGAGAACCCGGAGTTGGGGGTGCCGGGCCACAGGACCAGCGCGAGGGCGGCCACCACGGTGGCCGCGGTGGCGCCCACCAGGAGTGCGCGGGCCGCTTCGGGGTGCCAGGTGTTCAGGCGCCGGCCGGCGGTGTCGGCTATGCCGTCCACGAGGTCGTCGAGGCGGGCCTCGGGCAGCGCCTCGGTGTGCGGGCGCAGATAGAGCACGGCGCCGTCGGAGAGCCCCGCGTGGGCGAGGGTGGTCTCCTCGTCGAGCGGTGCGTCGCCGAGCTGCTGGAGGACCCAGCCGGCGTGGTCGAGACCGGCTTCTTCCGCCTCTTCGCCGACGTATCGCAGCAGCGTGGGCAGCAGATCGGCGACCGGGACGTCGGCCGGGACGGCCAGATCGACGGAGACGCTCGGCGCACGTACGGTCAGGCGGCACAGTTCGGCCACAGCGCTGTCGGTCATCAGCGTAACTCTCGTCTTCCGTGGGGGCTTTGACAGGAGGACTTCCCAGGGCAGTGGGAGGGCCTCCCCGGGAGAGGGATGTGCGAAGAGTACGGAAGGCCCGTGCGCGGTCGGGAACGGGGGTGCCGGGCCGGTGAATTTCGTCCGCGCGGCCGGCGACCGCCCCTCCCGCGTGGACAGGTCGCGTTCCGTGAATGCAGACTACTGCCTACGCCCGCCGGATCGTGCTGCGGACCGGACTCATTGTCCGGTATGGAGTTGTCCATCACGGGAGTTGACCGTCCCCGCTATCCGCTCGAAACATTCACCCGGCGTTCCCCGGATCGCGGGGGGCCCGGAGAATGGGCTCGGTGCGGTCTTTCCCACTGCCGGGTGCGCCGGTATTCGGTGCGGGCCGGAAAGCCAGTAAAACCGGAGGTTCTGTTCCTTGAGTGTCGTGCTGTTTCGCCGGCCGGCCCGCAGACGCGGACCGCAGATGCCCGAGGGGCAATTGACCCTTCAGGAGCCACCGGTCCTTGCCGAGACCGTGCCCGACACCTCGGCGATATGGACGTATTTGCCGATGGCGCTGATGTCGGTGTCGATGATGCTGATGTTCCTGCGCCCCGGCGGTGGCAACGGCGTCTTCATGTATCTGGCGATGGGCGTCATGGCGCTCTCCGCCGGTGCGATGCTGCTGGGGCAGCTGATGCGCCGCTCCAGCGAGCGCAAGCAGCGCCTGAAGGGCGAGCGCCGCGACTACCTCCGGTATCTGGCGCAGACCCGCAAGCGGGTCCGGTCCACCATCACGGAGCAGCAGCGCGCGCTCGCCTGGCGTCACCCGGACCCCGCCTCGCTGCGTTCGCTGGCCCGCACGTCCCGGCTGTGGGAGCGGCGCCCGGCCGACGAGGACTTCGGCGAGGCGCGGCTCGCGGTCGGTGAGCAGCAGCTCGCGCTGACGCTGCAGCCGGTCTCCACCCGCCCGGTGGAGGACCTCGAACCGCTGTGCGCGCACGCCCTGCGCCGGTTCATCCGCGCGTACTCCACGATCCCCGAGCAGCCCCTCGGTCTCTATCTGCGCTCCTCGGCCCGTGTGCTGGTGCGCCCGGCGGAGGCTCCCGGCCAGCCGGCGCCCACCGAACCGGGCGTGCCCCCGCAGGGGGAGAGCGGCACGGCCGAGGGCAGCGTCCCGGCCGAGGGCCCGGGCGCCGAGGCGGTACGTGCTCTCGTGCGCGCCGCACTCGCCCAGCTCGCGGTGTTCCACGCGCCGGAGGAGCTGTGGATCGCGGTCTGTGTCAGTGACGAGCGGCGGCCCGACTGGGAGTGGGTCAAGTGGCTGCCGCACGCGCTGCACCCGCACGAGGAGGACGGCGCGGGCCAGGTCCGCCGGATCACCGCCGAACTCACCGAGCTGGACGACCTGCTCGGCGCCGAGTTCGCCGAGCGGCCCGGCTTCGACGCGGATGCCCGCCCCGGCCGTGACGAGCCGTACACCGTGGTCGTCCTGGACGGTGTCAGTGTCCCCGAGGGCCATCGCTGGGAGGGGCAGGGCTATCGCAACGCCGTGGTCCTCGACGTCTCCGGGTCGCTGCGCTGGAAGCCCGGCCGCAACACGCTGCGGCTGACCGTCGGGCCGGACCGGGTCAGCCTGGTGCGCACCGACCGCAGCCGCAAGGAGCGTTCCGTGGCGCTCGGCCGCCCCGACCGGCTCGGGCCGCTCGGCGCGGAGTCGCTGGCGCGGCTGCTCACCGCCCGCCGGATCAGCCTGGGCACCGACATCTCGCAGCCGCTGGAGACGGACGTCGAGCTGACCACCCTGCTCGGTATCCCCGATCTGCACCGGCACGACCCGCAGACCCTCTTCAGCAAGCACATCGGCGCCGCCCGGCTGCGGGTGCCGGTCGCCGTCGGCGTGGACGGCCGCCCGGTGGAGCTGGACATCAAGGAGTCCGCGCAGGGCGGCATGGGCCCGCACGGCATGCTGATCGGCGCCACCGGCTCCGGCAAGAGCGAGCTGCTGCGCACCCTGGTCCTCGGCCTCGCCCTGACGAACTCCTCCGAGACCCTCAACTTCGTCCTGGTCGACTTCAAGGGCGGCGCGACCTTCCTGGGCCTGGAGGAACTGCCGCACACGTCCGCCGTCATCACCAACCTCGCCGACGAGGTCGCCCTGGTGGAACGTATGCAGGACGCCCTGCACGGCGAACTCATGCGCCGCCAGGAACTGCTGCGTTCCGCGGGCAACTACACCTCCGCCCTGGAGTACGAGCGGGCCCGCGCCGCCGGGACCGACCTCGCCCCGCTGCCCAGCCTGTTCGTAGTGGTCGACGAGTTCAGCGAACTGCTCTCCACGCACCGCGAGTTCATGGACCTGTTCGTGATGATCGGCCGCCTCGGCCGGTCGCTCGGAGTCCATCTGCTGCTCGCCTCGCAGCGCCTGGACGAGGGCCGTATGCACCAGCTGGAGAGCCACCTCTCGTACCGCATCGGTCTGCGTACGTTCTCCGCCATGGAGAGCCGCGGCGTGCTGGGTGTGCCGGACGCCTACCAGCTCCCTGCCTCGCCCGGCAACGGCTATCTGAAGTCCGGTGTGGAGGCCCTGACCCGGTTCCGGGCGGGCTACTCCTCGGGCACCTACCGGCGTCGTACCGGCGCCGTGGTCCAGGCCCGCGTGGCCAGCCAGGTGGTGCCGTGGACCAGTGGCTGGGTGGTGCCCCGCACGCTGGAGGCCGCGCCCGAACCGGAGCCGGAGAACGAGGAGAGCGAGGAGGACGAGGAGACCCTGCTCGCCGTGGCCCTCGACCGGCTGCGCGACTCCGGCCCCGCCGCCCACCAGGTGTGGCTGCCGCCGCTGGACGAGCCCACCCCGCTGGACGTGCTGCTCAACGGCATCGCCCCCGACCCGGTACGCGGCCTCACCGCCGTCAACTGGTCCGGTACGGGCAAGCTCCGGGTCCCGGTCGGCCTGGTGGACAAGCCCTTCGACCAGCGCCGCGACCCCCTCGTCGTGGACCTCTCCGCGGCCGGCGGCCATGTCGCCATCGCGGGTGGTTCCCAGAGCGGCAAGTCCACCCTCATGCGCACGCTGATCGGTGCGCTCGCCCTCACCCACACGCCCGCCGAGATCCAGTTCTACTGCCTCGACTTCGGCGGCGGCGGTCTCTCGCAGCTCGCCGCGCTCCCCCACGTCGGCGGCGTCGCGGCGCGGCTGAACCCGGAGCGGGTGCACCGGGCGGTCGCCGAGGTCATGACGCTGCTCGCCCGGCGCGAGCAGTTCTTCGTGGACCACACCATCGACTCCATGCAGTCCTACCGCCGCCGGCGGGCCGCCGGGGAGTTCCCCGACGAGCCCTTCGGCGATGTGTTCATGGTGGTCGACGGCTGGTCGACGGTCCGCCAGGACTACGACGACCTGATCCAGAAGTTCAACGAACTGGCCGCCCGCGGTCTCAACTACGGCATCCACCTGCTCATCACCACCACCCGCTGGGTGGAGCTGTCCGCACAGGTCCGCGACCAGGCCGCCACCCGTCTCGAACTGCGGATGGGTGACCCGATGGACTCCGAGATCGACACCCGCAAGGCCCGTTCGGTGCCGCGCAGCGGTGGTCGCGGCATCACCGCGGACACCAAGATGCACTTCCTGGCCGGGCTGCCCCGCCTCGACGGCAGCGGCTCCCTCGAAGACCTCGGTGACGGCGTGGGTCATCTGGTGTCCGAGGTCGCCAAGCACTGGCCCGGCGCGGTGGCCCCGCAGGTCCGGATGCTGCCGCACCGGCTCCCGCTGGCCGAACTGCCGGCGCCCGAGTCCACCGAGGGCGACGGCATGCGGCTGCCTCTCGGGATCGACCAGGACGCCCTGGAACCGGTCTGGCACGACTTCAGCCGCACCCCGCACCTGGTGGTGGTCGGTGACACCGAGAGCGGCAAGACCAACCTGCTTCGGCGTATCACGGAGGGCATCACCACGCGGTACTCGCCCGCCGAGGCGAAGATCATCGTGGTCGACTACCGGCGCACGCTGGTGGACACCGTCCCGGAGGAGTACCGCATCGGGCACGTGATCTCCCTGGACAACCTCAAGGAGACCATCGAGGGCGCGGCGCGGGCCATGAAGACCCGCGTTCCGGGGGCGGACATCGCGCCGGGCCGGATGCGCAAGTGCGACTGGTGGACGGGCCCGCGTCTGTTCATCCTGATCGACGACTACGACATGGTGTCCGGCAGCTCCTTCCAGAGCCCGATGGAGCCGCTGTTCGAGTATCTGACGCTCGGCTTCGAGATGGGTCTGCACCTGGTGGTCGCGCGCAGCGCCATGGGTGCGGGACGCGGTCTCAGCGACGGTCTCATCCGCCGTCTGGACGAGGCCAACAACCCGGCGGTGCTGCTGTCCTGTCCGCCCACGGAAGGCCGCCTCTTCGGCAACGCGAAGCCGCGTAATCTGCCGCCGGGGCGGGCGCTGCACATCGCTCGCCGCCGCGAGCGTCTGATGCAGACGGCACTGGTGGACGAGCCCGCGCCCCAGACGGACTGAGGGCAAAAAGATTGCGCCGTTCCCCGCGCCCCTGAAAAGG
>NZ_JBHWZP010000361.1:0-8970 GCF_042728395.1 Streptomyces sp. NPDC060205 | reverse complement strand
CGGGCCCTGACAGTGCTGTCAGGGCCCGCTCTATTTAGGCTCCCGGGGGAGGACTCGAACCCCCATATGTGACACCAAAAGACACCGTCTTGCCCTTAGACGACCCGGGATAGCCCCCTATGTCCGGTTCGATGAATCGGCCGGAAGGGCAGCCCCTACTATGCCGTACCAGGTGCCCTCGATGCGACGGTACAACTCCGCTCCTTGCGATACGCGGACTACGAGGCACCCCCGATAGTCCTCGCCCACGTTCTTGCGGACAGTCTTGGGGTTGTGCTTCTTGATCGTCGTTTTCTGGAACACGGTGCTGTCTACTCCGACGAGGTCGGCCCAGTAGTGCACGGCACCCTCGACGTCGGCTGTCATGTGGATCATCACTCTGTACCGCAGGCGGTCGGGGCCGATGCCCAGCAAGGTCAGCCATGCCAAGTAGAGCCGGATCACGCTCGGGTCGCTGTTGACGAAGGTGACGCTCTCCCGGCGGGCATGCGGTTTGTCCTTGGTGCCCTCGGCCCAGTACAGGCCCACGCCCACAAGGAGGAGTTCCCGGTCGGACAGCGCGCCGACGCCGGCAGCCGCCGTTTCCTTCGTGCGCTGACGCCTCTCGTCCCGTACCGCCAGTTCGTGCTCCCATCGCTTTCGGGCCGCCAGTTTTGCCTGCTCGACCGAGTCCCGGCGCTCCGGCTTCGGCAGGTCCCGTACCCATAGGGAGATCGAACTCTTCGAGCACCCCAGCTCGGCCTGGATGCGGTCGTACGTCCAGCCCTGGAGGCGGAGCTCTCTCGCCTTGTCCCGCAGGTCGTCCTTCGCACGGGGGCGCTTGGTCCACTCCGGCGGTGGCTCGCCCTTCACCAGCCGGTTGAGGATGTCGTTGTTGTAGACCTTCAGCTCGTCGCGGATGCGCCGGAGGCTGTAGCCCTCGCGCCGCAGGGCGACCGCCCGCTCCCGCAACCCCTCGAAGTCCGCGTACTTGCCAGGTGAATGTTCCATGGGCATACCGTCCGTGCGGAATACGGGCTTCCGGAGTCGAACGGCAGGCGATTCAGCAGTTCGAGGGATTCTGGTCTGTTTCGCTTCTGTTCGATTACGGGGAGTGGTGTAGGCCAGTACGGGAAACTCACCGGAAAAGGGGCGGGGCGCGACCGTAGGCTGGAGTCATGACCACGACGGGGGAAGACCACACCGAGGCCTCGGCGGGGCCGTGGTGGTGGGCGAGGTGGCGCAGCGCGGTGCTCGACGGGGCCCTCGCGCTGGTGTCGTCCGTGGAGTGTGCGACAGAGGGGTTTCCGTTCGCGGGGGCGGCGGGGGTGCCGGTGCCCGCGGGGATGCTGTTCGGGGCCGTCGCCGGGTCAGTGCTGCTGTTCAGGCGGCGGTGGCCGATCGCTGTCGTCCTGGTGTCGATCGCGATCACGCCGGCTCAGATGGGGTTCCTGATGGGGCTCGTGGGGCTGTACACGCTGGCGGCGTCCGAGCTGCCGAGGCGGATCATCGGGGCGCTGGCCGGGATGTCGATGGTGGGGATGCTCATCGTCACGTATGTGCGGGCGCACCAGGGGATGGTGCGTGGCGATGTGGCGCTGGGGGACTGGTTCGTGCCGTTCGTGTCGATCACGACGTCGCTCGGGATGACGGCTCCGCCTGTTCTGCTCGGGCTGTACGTGGGGGCGCGGCGGCGGTTGATGGAGAGTCTGCGGGAGCGGGCCGATTCCCTGGAGCGGGAGTTGCAGTTGCTGGCGGAGCGGGCCGAGGAGCGGGCTCAGTGGGCGCGCAATGAGGAGCGGACCCGGATCGCCCGGGAGATGCATGACGTGGTCGCGCATCGGGTGAGTCTGATGGTGGTGCATGCGGCGGCGTTGCAGGCGGTGGCGCGCAAGGATCCCGAGAAGGCGGTGAAGAACGCTTCGCTGGTGGGGGACATGGGGCGCCAGGCGCTGACGGAGCTGCGGGAGATGCTGGGGGTTCTGCGGGCGGGCGACGGGTCGGTGCGGGGTGCGGGGTACGGTTCCGCGCCGGTGCAGGCCGTGCCGCTGGCGGCTGTGGGGGCGGCTGCCGCTGCCGCGGCGTCCCGGGTCGCCGAGGAGGAGTCGGAGGGTCCCTGTCTGGACGACCTCGACGAACTGGTGGGGCAGTCGGCCGCGGCGGGCATGGTGGTCGACCTCTCCGTGGAGGGGGAGACGCGGGTGTACGCGGCGATGGTGGAGCAGACCGCGTACCGCGTGGTGCAGGAGGCGTTGACGAACGTCCACAAGCACGCGGCGGGCGCGAAGACCCGGGTGCGGCTGGCGCATCGGGGGGCGGAGATCGCGATGCAGGTGGAGAACGGTCCGCCGCCGGAGCCGGGGGCCGCGTCCGACGCCAGGCTGCCCAGTGGGGGGAACGGCCTGCTGGGGATGAAGGAGCGGGTTGTGGGGCTCGGCGGGGTGTTCGTGTCCGGGCCGACGGATGCGGGCGGCTTCCGGGTGTCGGCGGTCATTCCGGCCGGGGGCTGAGCCTGGACCGCCGGGGGTTGAGCCCGGGCCGTCGGGGGCTGTGCCCGGGCCGGCCGTGGTGCCGGCTCAGCCGGCCGTCAGGCGTACCGGTTCCCGGCCTGCGATGAGGGTGGCCAGGGCCTGGTCGATGTCGGCGCCGAGGTACCAGTCGCCGGTGTGGTCCAGGGTGTACACGCGGCCCTCCACGTCGATGGCGAGCAGGGCTCTGCTGTCGGTTTCCTCGCCGAGGGGGGCGACCTCGGTGTCGAGGGCTCTGCCCAGGTCGGCGAGGGTGCGGGCCATGTGGAGGCCGTGCAGGGGATCCAGATGCAGAGGTGACGAGGCGATCTGGCGGCCGGCCTCGGCCGTGCTGATGCGCAGGCCGCCGAACTCCGCCCATGCCTCCACCGCGGCCGGGAACACGGCATGGCGGTGCCCCGCGGGGGACTCGTGGCCGCGCAGGGCGTCGGCCCAGAACTCGGCCTGCTTTATGTCCCAGCGGCCCGGTTGCCATCCGGCGTCGCGCAGTGAGGCGTCGACCTGGACGGAGAAGCGGGTGGTCGAGGTGGCGGCGGTGCGGTCGGTGTGCATCTGCCCTTCGCGATCGGTCTGAGCGGCCGTGTGGTGGTCCGGTGGTACCGGTGTCCGGTCGGCTGCTTGTGGTGGCGTCGGCGGCGCCTTCGTGCGGCTTCGAGGGCCGCTGTCGGTGGCGGGGCCGCCGGCAGTTCTTCCTGCCGTCAGTTCTCCTGGGCCGTCGGGTCGACGATGCGTACGCCGAAGTGGGCGCTGAGCGCGGTACAGGCGCGGCAGGGCTGGGCGAAGCTGCCGTGCAGGGGGTCGCCGTCCTCGCGGATGCGGCGGGCGGTGAGTTTGGCCTGCTTGAGGGATTTTCTGGCCTCGCCGTTGGTCATGGGTTTGCGGGTGGCGCGTTTGGAGCGGGCGGCGTCGGCGGCGGCGAGATGGCGGGAGATGAGGATCGCCTCGGCGCAGCGGCCGGTGAAACGGTCGCGCTGACCGCTGGTGAGGGTGTCGAGGAAGTCCCGGACGAGGGGGTGCAGGGGTGGCGGCTGGTCGCCGCGGCCCGCGGTGCCGGTGAGGGTGGCGCCCCGTACGGAGAGGGCGGCGGCGATGGTCGGGAGTATGCCGTCGCGCCGGTGCAGCAGGACCGGGGCGGCGGGCGCCTCACTGCTGCTCCAGCCGACCCGCGGATCCCCGGAGGTACCCATGTGTGTTGCGCTCATCGTCCTGTTTCCTCCCCTTACCGCATCCCCCGGTGCTCCGACAGAGTGCCAAACTCCGTGGCTGGTGCGGAAGCTGGGGCGGTGCGACACGCGCGGTCTTCGTCGTACGGTCACGGCTCGATGACGGCAGGTCACGGAACCGGAGGGCCCTTGGCCGGTAGGGAACAGGAGGCCCGGTGACCGGTGTCGCCGCACCGCATAGGCTGTCGACATCCGCGATCCTTCATCACGCCGCAGGGGGCAACCGCCATGACGACAGGTCGGCTCGGGCAACAGGCCGCGCCGCCGAACGCGGCCTATGCCGGGCAGGTCGTGCACTTCCCGGATCCGGTGCGGGCGGCACGTCACCCGAGAGGGGTACGTGTTGACGAGGTCGGTTACCCCGACTTCTCGTTCTATGCGCGTGCGGCCGCGGAGATCGCCGAACCGCCCGAGGGGTTCGGTGTCGACGAGCTGCGGTTGACCGACTACGTGTCGGCGAACGCGGCCCTGGCGGCTTCCGGACATGATCTGTGGGACACGATTCCCGCGGTGGCGACTCCGCATGGCTGGACGTGGCACCACGTGCCGGGCACGCGCCGGCTGGAGCTGGTGCCGGTCGAGGTGAAGGCGTTGCTGCGGCATCACGGCGGTCTCGCGACCGCGGTGGTCGACCAGGACAAGCGCGGCACCCGGCCGCTGCAGGAGACCCGTCCCGCGCACTTCGGGCTGCCGAAGGCGGCGGTCGCGGTGACCGAGCAGCAGGTGCAGGGCGTCGAGGAGGATCTCGGCTACCGGCTGCCGGGGGCGTACCGTTCCTTCCTCAAGGCCGCCGGCGGGTGTGCGCCGGTGGGGGCCGCGCTGGACGCGGAGCTGGGGCTGCTGGTCGACCAGCCGTTCTTCACCGTGCGTGACGAGGCGGCGGTCAACGACCTGGTCTATGTCAACAAGTGCCTGCGGGACCATCTCACGAAGGACTATCTGGGAGTCGGTTTCGTGCAGGGCGGGCTGCTCGCGGTGAAGGTGAAGGGCGACCGGATCGGTTCCGTGTGGTTCTGCGCGTTCGACGACGCCCGTGACCGGGACGAGTGGCCGCCCGCGGAGCGCGTACAGCGGCTGCTGCTGCCCTGTGGTGACGACTTCGATCAGTTCCTGTCCCGGCTCGCGGGCAATCCGCCCGAGCTGGAGACGGTGGCGAACCTGATGGTGGACGGCGGTTTCGCGCGGGCGGTACCGGTGTCCGCCGTCTCTTCGGTGGGGGAGTGAGCGTCCGATGGTGACCTTCGCGCAGGCGCAGGAGCGCGCCGAGGAATGGATCAACGCAGACGTGCCCGGTTACCAGCACCGCGAGGTGCGGGTCCGGGAGTTCGAACTCGGCTTCGTGGTGTGGGCGGAGGACCGGGCCGAGGGCCCGCGTTCCGACGGCGGCGCCCAGCGGCTCGTCATCGCGCGCGACAGCGGGGAGGCCACCTTGTGGCCGTCGCTGCCGGTGGGCGAGGTGATCCGCCGGTACGAGGAGGAGTACGGCGTGTCGGCGGCGGTGCCCGATCCGGCGCCCGCGCCGCCCGCGCGCGTGGACCTCAACCAGACGTCGTTCCTGCTGACTCCGCCGGAGTGGCTGCAGGAGGCGGCGGACCGGATGGGGATCCCGGACCGCCGGGACGCCACGTCCGGTGGGGCCGCGGGCCGGCCGTCGGACGGCGCCGGGTCGCGGCCCGCCGCCGAGGTCAGTGACGCGGTACCCGCCGCCCGTGCCGATTCGCCGGTCGACGCCGTTCCGCCGTCCGACGCGGTTCCCGCCGCCCGTGGTGGTTCCGCGCCCCCTGTGGGTTCGCTGCCCGAGACTCTGCCGGGGCCGCCGGCCGGTTCGCCGGCGCCCGCCGCGCCGAGCGGCGGCACGGCGTGGCCGGCCGCCGGAGGGAGTGCTTCCGGCGCTGCCCCGGTGCCCGCCGACGCGACTCCGTGGGCCGGGACCGACACCAACGCCGAGGCGGGCGACGACCGTTCCGTGCCGCTGCCGGCGACGGTGTACGCGCCACAGATCCGCGATGTCGGACCTGGTGGCACGCCGCCCGAGGCCGAGCCCGAGGCGAGGACCAAGCTGATCTCGGGCGGCAGCCAGCTGCCGCGCACGAGCGTCTCGCCCGCCCTCGACGATCCCGCGCCGTCCGGGCCGTCCGCGTTCCCGCAGGGCGCGGGTGCGTCCGGCGCGGCGCCGGCCGGGCCCTCCTCGTACGGCCATCCGCAGAACGCCGGGCCGGGTACGCCCCCTCCCGGCGCGCCCTCCTACGGCTATCCGCAGGGAGCCCCGCAGCCGCCCGCCGCCGACGCTCCGCAGCAGCCGCCCGCGCCGAGTGCGCCGGGCCGGCCGCTGCCGCCGGGCGCCGGTGACATCGCGGACGCCGCGACCAGCAAGGCACAGGGGCCGCCGCGCGGCGCGCGGGGCGCGAACGCGCCCGGTACGCCGCCGCCTCCCGGGGCGCCCGGTACGCCGGGTGCGCGGCCGGGCGGTCCGGCTCCGGGCGGTCCTCCGGCGGGCGGTCCTCCGGCGTCCGGGCCCGGTGCGCCGGGTGTGCCGGCCGGTGGATACGTACCGACGCAGTTCGTCTCGCAGCTCGGCCCGGACGGGCCGGAGGTGCCGGGTGGACAGGGCGCTGCGGGTGGTTCCGGCGGTCCGGGAGCTCCGCAGCCTCCGGGCGCTCCTGGGGCTCCCGGTGCTCCCGGTGCGCCCAACTCCCCTGGCGCTCCCGGTTCTCCGGGCGGCCCGGGTGGTTCCGGTGGTGTGCACCATGCCGCGACCGTGCTCGCCGGGCCCGCGGTCGGCGGTCCCGGTGCTCCGCAGCCTCCGGGCGCTCCCGGTGCCCCAGGTGCTCCGGGTGCTCCGGGTGCTCCGGGCGGTTCCGGCACTCCGGGAGGTACGCCGCCCGGTGGTGTCCACCATGCCGCGACCATGCTGGCCGGTCCGCCGGTCGGCGGGCCCGGCACGGCTCCGCCGCCGCCCCCCGCGCCCGGTCCGCCCGGTATGCCTCCCGGCGGTCCCGGCATGCCGCCGCCCGCCCCGCACCTGGGCGGCCGGTCCCCGTTCCCGGGCCAGCAGCAGCCGTTCCCGGGCCAGCCGCAGCCCGGTCAGCAGCCGCCCGCCTACGGCTATCCGCAGCAGGGGCAGCCCACGGTCGGTCCCGGCTATCAGGCGGTGCTGCGCTACCGCGCCCAGGACGGCAGCGAGCAGCAGCTGATCCGGCGGTCCGCGCCCGGCACCCCGCACCCGGAGTGGCAGATCCTGCACGAACTGCGGGCGATGAACGTGCCGCCGCAGCAGGTGCTCGAACTGCACACGGAGCTTGAGTCCTGCGAGCTGCCGGGCGCGTACTGCGCGCGGATGATCCGGGAGAGCTGGCCGCAGGCGCGGATCACGAGCATCGCCTCGTACGGCACCGACCATGCGAGCCGTCAGCAGGGCATGGCCCAACTGCTCGCGCACCAGGGGGAGTTGCACCAGGTCGCGGACGGTCCCGCGCGGCCCGGACCCGTACGGGCGCCGTTGCCGCCGGTGCAGTCCGCGCCGCCGATCCCGCCGGAGGCCATCGGGCAGGAGCTGGCGGCGGCCTTCGGGCCCGGCCTGTTCCGGTTCGACCAGGCGGCGGTCTCGCGGCAGGGCGTACCGCCGATCGTGGCGCACACCCTGGTGGTGGCCGGGCTGCCCGTCGACATGAACCCGTTCTTCTGGGCGCAGGCCCAGCCGGGCCGGCCGGTGCCCACGCTCGCCGAACTGGCGCAGGAGCGCGGCATCCAGCCGGGTGCCGACGCGGGCTCGTACCTCGTCATGGGCAGTGACTTCGGCAAGGCGATCTGCGTCCAGTACGGGACCGCGAACATCGTGGCCGTGCCGGTGGAGGCGGGCCCGGGCGGCGCTCCCGTACCGCCGCAGTTCGTGAACACGGGGCTGCCCGAGTTCGCGCGCAGTCTCGCGCTGCTGGGCCGTATGTGGCGTCTTCGCTTCGGGCTCAATCAGGAGCAGGCGGGGCGCTGGACCGTCGATTTCCAGGCGCAGTTGGCCGCGATCGACCCGGCGGCCCTCGGTTCGCCGGAGAGCTGGTGGTCGGTGCTGCTGGAGCAGATGTGGGACGGGCTGCTCTGACGGACCGTCACTGAATTCGCCCCGGCCGGGGCGGCGGAATGTGCGGAGTGTCGCGTTATGAACACTTCCGTCTGATCCACCAAGATGAGCGGCATGAGCAGCTCATCGGTGTCGTCGGGGTCCTCGGGGTCGTCTCAGGGCTTCGAGGCCGTACGGGGGCGTGGTTACCGCCCCGCGCAGGTCGACGCGTACGCCGCGGCGCTCTCGGCGGGGCGTGACGCCGCGTGGGAGCGGGCCGCGCGGCTGACCGTGCTGGCCAGGGAGATGGAGGCCGAGGCGCTGCGGCTGCGCGAGGTCGTGGCGTCCCTCGCCCCCCAGACGTACGAGACGCTGGGCGACCGGGCCCGGCGGCTCTTCGAGCTGGGTGAGGAGGAGGCCGCGGAACTGCGCGAGGACGCGGTACGGCAGGCGCGCCGGACCGTGGACGAGGCGCGGGCGGCGGCCGAACGGGTGCGTGAGGCCGCGCGGGCGGACGCCGACGAGGTGCGCGCCGAGGCCGATGAACGGGCCCGGCACCGGCTGCAGGCCGCGCAGGCCGAGGCCGACGAGATGCGGATCTCCGCGCGGCGCGAGGTGAAGGAAGGGCGCGGCGAGGCGCTGGCCGCGCTGCGCGAGACGCGGCGGCGCGGGGAGAATCTCGTCGCCGAGCAGGAGAAGGAGCACGCCGGGCGCTGGGAACGGGCCGGGTGCGAGGCCGCCGAGCGGGAGGCCGAGCTCGACGCGCGCCACGAGGAGCTTGTCGCGCGCGCGGAGTCGGGTGTGGCCGCGGCGGAGCGGGAGCTGGGCTCCGCGCGGGAGTCGGCGCGTCACCTCCAGGAGGACGCGGACGCCCGCGCGGCGGAACTCCTCGCGGAGGCGCGCGTCCGGGAGGAGTGGGTGGCCCGCGAGACGGAACGGGTGCTGCGGGAGCACGGCGAGCGGTGGGACGAGGTGCAGGCGCACATGGACCATGTCCGCAGCAGTCTCGCTGCGCTGACGGGGCGGGCGGCGGCGGAGTAGCTCTTCGCGGGGTGTTGCCGTGTGCGGGCGGGTGGGGGCGGGCCCAAAGGATTGCGCAGTTCCCCGCGCCCCTCAAGATGTGCGGGTGGGTGGGGGCGGGCCCCAGGGATTGCGCAGTTCCCCGCGCCCCTCAAGATGTGCGGGT
>NZ_JBHWZP010000360.1:0-8998 GCF_042728395.1 Streptomyces sp. NPDC060205 | reverse complement strand
GCCCAAAGACGAAAAGCAGGGGCGCAGCCCCGCTTTTCAGGGGCGCGGGGAACTGCGCGGCCGACCCCCACCGACCCGCACCCGACGACGTCGCCCGGGCACCCCGGATTCAGCGCGCCCGCAAATGATGCCGCTTGCGCCAGGCCACGATCGCGCCGGCCAGCGCCGGAAGCGCGATGAAGGCCATCGCGACCAGGAACGCGGGGGACGTCGGCGCGGAGGCACGCGCCCCCGCCACGGCGTACGCGGCGGTGTTGGGGATCGAGCCCAGCCCCGTCGCGAGCAGGAAGGGCAGCCATCCCATCCGCGACACGGACGCGCAGTAGTTCGCGGCCCAGAACGGCACCCCGGGGAACAGTCGCGCGGCCATCATCGAGCGGAACCCGTGCCGGCTGAGCTGCCCGTCCGCGGCCTTCAGCCACCGGCCGCGCAGCAGGGGTCGCAGCGCGTCCTGCCCGAGCATCCGGCCGAGCCCGAAGGCGAGCCCGGCCCCCAGCACCGTACCGGCGAGCGCGGTCCCGAGCCCGAGCTGCGAGCCGAAGAGGGCACCCGCTCCGAGGTTGAGGATCGGCCGGGGCACGAACGCCACCGTGCACAGGCCGTACGCGACCGCGAAGACCAGGGCCGCCGCGGCACCGGTCAGCTGGGGCGGCCAGCCGTCGGCGAGCAGTCTCTGTGGCTCGAACAGCAGCACCGTCCCGGCGGCCGAGAGCAGCAGCGCGACCAGCAGGGAGAGCCGGGCCCACGGCGAGAACAGGGCTCTCGTGACGCGGGCGGCCAGGCCTGTCGGCGCGGCGGTGAACTCGACGGGGACGAGTTCCGTTGCGGGGAGTGGGGGACTGACCGTGGCGGTGCCCCCAGAGCGGGTGGTGGCATCGAGCATCCGGTGACACTAACTGACCCATGTGTGTGTTCGCCGTATGGTTCGTCTCATGGGCGTCACAGCTTCCGGAACGCAGGATGGCCTTTCGGGGCCGCCGCACAGCGTTCTCGCGGACACCTTGCTGGCGCGGCTGACCGTCTCCTACCCCGCCGCGGCCGACCCGGAACGGGCCGTGACGGCAGCCGCGTACATGAAGGGCGTCGCCCCTTTCCTCGGCCTGACCACGCCTGATCGCCGCGCGCTCTCCCGGACGGTGCTGCGGGGAACTCCCGTGCCGGACGAGGCGGACTGCACGGCGGTGGCGCTGCGCTGCTGGCGGCTGCCGGAGCGCGAGTACCAGTACTTCGCCGTCGACTATCTGCGCCGGTATGTGAGGCGTCTCTCGTCCGGATTCCTGCCCGTGGCCCGTCGTCTCGTCTCCACGGCCGCTTGGTGGGACACCGTCGACCTGCTCGCCGCCCATGTGGTCGGCGGCCTCGTCGCGGCCGATCCGAAGCTGCGGGCGGACATGGACGAGTGGATCGAGGACGACGACCTGTGGGTCGCCCGCACCGCCCTCCTCCACCAGCTCCGGTACAAGGAGGCCACCGACGGCGAACGCCTCTTCGCCTACTGCGTCCGCAGGTCCGGGCATCCCGACTTCTTCGTCCGCAAGGCGATCGGCTGGAGCCTGCGCGAGTACGCCAGGACGGATCCCGGCGCCGTACGGGACTTCGTGGCCCGTGAGCGGGACCGGCTCTCGCCGCTGTCCGTGCGCGAGGCGCTGAAGAACATCGGCGCCTGACCGAGGGGGCGGCGGGCACCGGACGGCGGGCCCCAGGGCGCGGCCGAGGACGCGGCCGAGGGTGCGGAAAACCATTCGACGCGGGCCGCCCCGTCAGCGATGATCGCCTCATGTTCCGGTACGCCTTCCCTCACGCAGCATCCGCGGTCGCGGATGCGCTGAAGGCTGCCGTCCCGAACACCGTGGCCGCCGCGGCAGGCACCCGAAGCTGACCCTTCCCGGATCGTCCGGCGGACCCCGCAGGGGGAGGGTCGGCAGGACCTCGGGGTCCCCGTCCCGGCCGTATCGACGCCGGGACCACCACTCAGCTCCGCTGACACCGAAGAGGCTTCGAGGCCCTGCCATGCCCAAGACGGCTTACGTGCGCACCAAACCGCATCTGAACATCGGCACCATGGGTCATGTCGACCACGGCAAGACCACCCTGACCGCCGCCATCACCAAGGTCCTCGCCGAGCGCGGCTCCGGCACCTACGTACCGTTCGACCGGATCGACCGGGCGCCGGAGGAGGCCGCGCGCGGCATCACCATCAACATCGCGCACGTCGAGTACGAGACCGACACCCGCCACTACGCGCACGTGGACATGCCGGGCCACGCCGACTACGTCAAGAACATGGTCACGGGCGCCGCCCAGCTCGACGGGGCGATCCTCGTGGTCTCCGCGCTCGACGGGATCATGCCCCAGACCGCCGAACACGTGCTGCTCGCCCGGCAGGTGGGCGTCGACCACATCGTCGTCGCCCTCAACAAGGCGGACGCAGGCGACGAGGAGCTGACCGACCTCGTGGAGCTGGAGGTCCGCGAGCTGCTGACCTCGCACGGCTACGGGGGCGACTCCGTACCGGTCGTACGGGTCTCCGGACTCAGGGCGCTGGAGGGCGACCCCCGGTGGACCGAGGCGATCGGCGCGCTGCTGGACGCCGTGGACACGTACGTGCCCATGCCCGAGCGGTACGTGGACGCGCCGTTCCTGTTGCCGGTGGAGAACGTGCTCACCATCACCGGTCGCGGCACGGTCGTCACCGGGGCCGTCGAGCGCGGCACGATCCGGGTGGGCGACCGTGTCGAAGTGCTCGGCGCCGCCGTGGACACGGTGGTCACCGGCCTGGAGACGTTCGGCAGGCCCATGGCGGAGGCGCAGGCCGGCGACAGCGTGGCGCTGCTGCTGCGCGGCGTCCCGCGCGACGCCGTGCGCCGCGGGCACGTCGTCGCGGCGCCCGGCAGCGTCGTCCCCGGCCGGCGCTTCTCCGCGCAGGTCTACGTCCTGTCGGCGGGCGAGGGCGGGCGGACGACGCCGGTGGCCACCGGCTACCGGCCGCAGTTCTACATCCGCACCGCGGACGTCGTCGGTGACGTCGACCTCGGCGAGAGCGCTGTCGCGCGGCCCGGCGACACCGTCACCATGACGGTCGAGCTGGGGCGTGACGTGCCGCTGGAGCCGGGCCTGGGCTTCGCGATCCGCGAGGGCGGCCGTACGGTCGGCGCCGGCACGGTGACCGCCGTCGGCTGAACCGGCGGCGCCCGCTCGCGGCCGGGCAGGCGCCCGCCTTCCGTACGGACCCTTCCGTGCGGAAGGCGGGCGGGCACCCGCGCGGCACCGGCACAATGGGGGCGTGGACGAGCCGATACCCGTGACCAGGACCGTGGATCACGGGACCGCCAAGCTGATGCCGGACATCGACCGCGAGCGGGCCTGGCTGCTGACGGTCGACGGGGCACCCCAGTCGTACGTCGACCTCGACGAGCCGACGTACCTGGAGTTCGAGTACGCGCGACGGCTCGGGCACGTCCTCGACACGGTCGCGCGGCCCGGGCTGCCGCTGGACGCGCTCCATCTCGGCGGCGGGGCGCTCACCCTGCCCCGCTATCTCGCCGCGACCCGGCCGGGATCCCGGCAGGACGTGGTGGAGGCCGACCGCGGGCTCCTGGACCTCGTCGTCGAGCAGTTGCCGGTCCCTGAGGACGCCGGCATCGCACTGCACGGCGCGGACGCCCGCGCCTGGCTCGAAAACGCCCCCGCCGCCTCGGCCGACGTCCTGATCGCCGACGTCTTCGGCGGCTCCCGGGTACCGGCACACCTGACCTCGGTGGCGTACGCGCGGGAGACGGTACGCGTCCTGCGGGGCGACGGCGTGTACCTGGCCAACCTCGCCGACGCCTCGCCCTTCGCCTTCCTGCGCTCCCAGCTCGCCACGTTCTCCACCGTGTTCGAGGAACTGGCGCTGATCGCCGAACCGGGCGTGCTGCGCGGCCGGCGCTTCGGGAACGCGGTGCTCGTCGCCTCGCACCGGCCGCTCGACACCGCCACCCTCATGCGCCGCACGGCCTCCGACGCCTTTCCGGCGCGCGTCGAACACGGGGACACGCTGCGGGTCTTCATCGGGGACGCGAAGCCCGTACGGGACGAGGACGCGGTGCCGTCGCCGGAGCCGCCGTCCGGGGCGTTCAGCATCGGCTGAGCGGCCCCATCGGCGGTCGGGGCGCGGCCTCGCTCAGTTCTCGGAGTGCGCCGGGCTCGCCCGCTCGCTCTTCGCCGGGATCCCCTGCGTCACTTCCTTCGTACGCCGCGTCAGATTGCGTACGTCGGGCACGAACAGGACCGCCGCCGTCACCACCACGACCAGGACCGCGCAGCCCCACAGGGCCGCCGGACGTCCGAAGACCGACTCGGCCGGGCCCGCGAGGGCCGTGGCGAGCGGGACCATGGCGATCGAGCCGAACCAGTCGTACGCCGAGACGCGGGAGAGCTTGTCCTCCGGGATCTCCTGGTGCAGCGCGGTCATCCAGGAGACGCCGAACACCTCGATGGCGACGCCGGTCACGAACATCACCGCGCACAGGACGCCGACCGGGGCCGGGACGGCGAGCGCGGCGGACGGCAGGGCGAGCGGGAACACGCAGAGCGTGCCGGCGAGGAGGAGCCTGCGCGGTTTCCAGCGCATCATCAGCAGCGCGCCCCCGACCGTGCCCGCGCCGAACGCGGCGAGGGCCAGGCCCCAGGGACCCGCACCGCCGAGGCTGTCCCGGGCGACCAGCGGGCCGTACACCGCCTCGGCGGCGCCGACGACGGCGACCACGACCGAGAACTGCGCGACGATCGCCCACAGCCAGGGCCGTCCGACGACCTCCCGCCAGCCGTCGCGCAGATCGGTGAGCAGACCGGTGCCCGGCACCCGGGGCGGTATGTGCCCGACGTCCAGGAAGGCCCGCAGGGCGCCCGCGACCGCGAAGGCCAGCGCGTCCACGGCGAGCACCCAGCCCGGTCCGACCAGCGCGACCATGACACCGCCGAGCGCGGCGCCGCCGAGGCCCGCGCCGTGCATGGCGAGGCGGAACACGGCGAAGGCACGGCCGGCCTGCTTGCCGCTCACGGAGGAGAGCAGCATGCCCTCGGCCGCGGGGTTGAAGAACGCCTGGCCGGTGCCGCCGAGCGCGGTGAGGAGCATCATCTGCCACAGCTGCGGCTCACCGGCGAGCACGAGGGCCGCGAAGGCCGCCTGGGAGAGGCAGTTGAGGGTGTTGGCCGCGACCATCACGCGGTGCCGGGGCAGCCGGTCCGCGACCGCGCCGCCGATCAGCAGGAACAGGACGAGGGGCAGGGTGCGGGCCGCCGCCACCAGGCCCACGTCGCCGCCGTCGCCGCCCTCGTCCAGGACGGCGAACGCCGCCGCGATCAACGCACCCTGGCTGCCCAGGTTCGTCACGACCGCGGCGGCGGTCAGCAGGGTGTAGTTGCGGCCCGCCCAGGAGGGGCGGCGCAGTCTGGCGGAGGAGTCGGCGGCGGGCTTCACCTGGCGACTATCCCCGCCGACGGGCCGACTTGCCAAACTGATTGTCGGCCTGTTCCGGGCCGGTCTGTTCTGGGCCGGTGGCCGCATCCCACCGCCACGGCCCGCCACGCCCCGCCGCGCGCTCCGGCGGCAGGGCGAATGGTTCCTGCACGGTCTCAGCCGTCCGTGGGGGCGTCCTTGGTCAGCCGCACGGTGCTCAGGATCTTCTGGACGGTCGCGTCGGGGATCTCGTCGTCGACACCCTGGGCGCCGAACAGGTTCCACGTGACGTAGTCGCCCGCGCCGTTCTTGAAGGCGAAGGTGATGGCCTTGCCCTCGCTGTCACACTTCCCGTTCTGCGGCGTGTTGCTGGAGTGCGCGTTGGCGACGCTGCCCTTGAGACCCGACTTCGTCGTGTAGTCCTTCGCCTTGTCCCACTTCACGCTCTTCTTGTCGGGTTGCGTGTAGCCACCGAAGATCCACCACGGTACGCGGGTCTCGGCCGCCTCGGCCGAGTCCTTGGCGCCGTTCTCGCCGCGCGTTCCGGCGGTGACCAGCGCCGTGTCCTCCTCGCGGCCGTCCTTGTCGCTGTCGCTGGTGCACCACTTGGACTTGAGGTAGGCGGGGGCGGTGACCGTGGTGCGGTCGGTTTTGCCCTTCTCCTCCCACTCGAAGCCGACGCTCGTGTCGGTGCTCTCGATCTCCCACTCGGCGGGCACGTCGAACATCGTGCCGAAGCGGGGATTGATGACGACCTTCCAGCCCGCGACCGTCGGCTTCTCGGCGTCCGTGCCGCGCGGGTTGTCCTCCTCGGCGGACGCGGACGCGGACCCGCTCGGGTCCTTGGTCGCGCTGGACGAGGGCCGCTTCGCCTTGCCGTCCTTGTCGCCGCCGGCCTCGTCGTCCTTGTCGCCGCCTAGGACCAGCACGCCCGTGACACCGGCCGCGACGACGACGGCCGCGGCGGCCACGATCGCGACGACCTTCGTCCGGTTCCTGCCGCCGCCGCCCTCGGGGGGCTGCGGCGCACCGGGCGCGGTCCAGCCGAGCTGCCCCGGCTGCGTGTACGGGGTCTGCGGCTGGGGTCCGGTCTGGTACCCGGGCTGCTGATATCCGGGCTGCTGGTACGGATTCGGCTGCTGGTACCCCGGCTGCTGGTACGGGTTCTGGTTCTGGTCCTGCGGGTTCTGCTCGCCCCCGGGCGGCTGATTTCCTGGCCACATGGCCAGTAACCCTAGTGCCGCACGGGACACGATGGGGTCACTGCCCCTCATCAGGCACGTACCGGATCACCCCCGGGCTCGTACCGGATGACCCGTGAGGGCGGGCGCCGTGTGTTCGAGATCCCGTCCGGGAGCCTGTTCAAGATTCGCTACTCGCGGGTAACGTGCGGCCATGAGCGCAGATCAGATGTCTGTCGGCGAGATGCTCGCCGCCACCGTGCCGATGGTCAGGACCCTGAACCTGGAGTACCTCGAAACCACCCCGGAGAAGGCCGTGCTCGCACTGCCCGACCAGAGCGAGTACCACAATCACGTGGGCGGGCCCCACGCCGGTGCGATGTTCACCCTGGGGGAGTCGGCCAGCGGGGCGGTCGTGCTGGCCGCGTTCGGGGACCAGCTCGCCCGGGCCGTACCCCTGCCCGTGACCGCCGAGATCGCGTTCAAGAAGCTGGCCAGGGGCCCCGTCACGGCCACTGCCACCCTGGGCCGGCCCGCCGCCGACGTCGTCGCCGAACTCGACGCGGGCCTGCGCCCCGAGTTCCCGGTGACCGTCGCCATCCGGCGCGAGGACGGCGCCGTCACCGGCGAGATGACCGTCGTCTGGACGCTGCGCCCCAACGGCTGAGGACGGTGTCCCTGAGGGGTTTTTGATGGTTCGGTGACGATTGCTTGAGGGGTGGGGCGTCATGAGAATGACTGCTACGCGTCGCCGCGAAACCGAACGGTTCGCCGCGATCTCCGCAAGGACCACCCCGAAAGGACGACGATGTCCAGCACCCTTTCAGGACCCCGCACCTGGCTGTCCGTGGACGACTGCGACCTCGACGCATTCCGTGAACTGGTCGAGCGGGACACCGACCCGGCCGACTACCCGTACGCCGCCGCCGTCGAGCGGAACGTCCTGCTGTACGACAGCGATCGCCTGCGCGCCGAGGTGCGAACGTCCGGAGGCCGCCGGAACGTACAGGCGGAGCTGGTCCGGGCGCTCGCCGACGGCCCCGGCATCGTCGTCCTCAAAGGCGCCTTCCCCGACCGCGGGGTCCTCGACCGGGCGACCGGGGTCTTCGACGCCCTGATCGCCGAGCAGCGCGCCTCGGGGGCCGTCGCGGGCGACCACTTCGCGAAGCCGGGCGCCAACGACCGGGTCTGGAACGCCCTGGAGAAGGCGGCCCTGCTGGATCCGGAGGCGTTCGCCGACTACTACGCCAACGACCTCCTCGCCCTGGTGTCCCTGGCCTGGCTCGGGCCCGGCTACCAGGTCACCTCCCAGGTCAACGTCGTGAATCCGGGCGGGGCCGCGCAGACCGTGCACCGCGACTACCACCTCGGTTTCCTGAGCAACGAGGCCGCCGCCGCGTACCCGGCGCATGTGCACCGCCTGTCGCCGGTGCTCACGCTGCAGGGCGCGGTCGCCCACTGCGACATGCCCGTCGAGTCCGGGCCGACGATGTACCTGCCGCACTCACAGAAGTACGAGCCGGGGTATCTCGCCTGGCGGCTGCCTCAGTTCCACGAGTACTTCGAGGCGCACCACGTGCAACTGCCGCTCGCTGCGGGGGACGCGGTGTTCTTCAACCCCGCGCTGTTCCATGCCGCCGGGCACAACACGTCGGCGGACATCCGGCGGATGGCCAATCTGCTGCAGGTGTCCTCCGCGTTCGGGCGGGCGATGGAGAGTGTCGACCGGGAGGCCGTGGTGAACGCGGTCTATCCCGTGCTGGTCGCTCGGGCCGCGGCGGGGGCGGGGGCGGCGTGGCTGGAGGCGGTGGTGGCGGCCAGTGCGGAGGGGTATCCCTTCCCGACCAACCTGGACTCCGATCCGCCGGTCGCCGGGCTGGCACCGGCGTCCCAGGCGGATGTTGTGCGTGTTGCTCTGCGGGAGGGGTGGGGGGTGGGGCGGTTGCGCGCGGCGTTGCGGTTGGCGGTTGAGCGGCGCTCCAGCTGAGGGGGTGGTTGGGCTCGTTTCTCCGGGCGCGGGTGCACTGCGGCTGGCCGCGCAGTTCCCCGCGCCCCTGAAGAAGCGGGGCCGGGCGCCGCGTTCCCCGCGCGGCTCAAAGCCAAAAGACTGCGCAGTTCCCCGCGCCCCTAAGGGCAAAAGATTGCGCCGTTCCCCGCGCCCCTGAAGAAGCGGGGCCGGGCGCCGCGTTCCCCGCGCGGCTCAAAACCAAAAGACTGCGCAGTTCCCCGCGCCCCTGAACAACCGCGTTCGTCTGCGGGACGGTGGGGGTTGCTCGCGCCGTTCCCCGCGCCCCTCGGGGAGGGGCTCCGCCCCGTCCCACCCAGGGGCGCGGGGAACTGCGCAGTCTTTTGGTTTTGAGCCGCGCGGGGAACGCGG
>NZ_JBHWZP010000359.1:0-9020 GCF_042728395.1 Streptomyces sp. NPDC060205 | reverse complement strand
TCGGTGTGGTGCGCGCCGGCGCCGCCCTCAGGTGCCGTCCGTGGCCGCTGCTCGTCCACCTCCACCTTCCAGTCGTCGTCGAACAGAGCGGCGACCATGGAGGGCCAGACGTAGTCGGCCGGGTCGAACTCGCTGTGGTCCGCCTGCGGGCTGTCCATCCCCGCGTGGTGCACGAGCAGGAGCGTGCCGCCGGGGGCGACGGCCGCGAGCAGGGCTCGCTCGGCTGCGGCGTCGGGGGTGCGCAACAGGGCCGGGTACTGCGCGGAGACCAGGTCGAACGAGGCCGACGGGAGCGCCGCCTCGGTCAGTGCGGCGTGGACCCAGCGAACGGCCACGCCCGCGTCCCGTGCGTGCCCGGCAGCCCGCTCCAGCGCTATTCCCGAGACTTCGAGCGCGGTGACGTCCCAGCCGCGGCCTGCCAGCCAGACGGCGTCCGCGCCCTCGCCGCACCCTACGTCGAGCACACGTCCGGGCGTGAGCGAGGCCACCTCGGCCACGAGTGCGCCGTTGGGCCGCCCGCTCCACAACTGCCGGCGGTCGGCGTACCGGTTGTCCCACTCCGCCCGTACAGCCGGATCGCCGGCGTATCCGTCGGAGGTGAAAGGGGTGTCGGAGGCGGGCGGTCGAAGGGTGTTGTCAGCCATGGCCCCACCGTCGCCCATCGCGCTCCGCTCACACCACTGTTGTTGCCGTTCCGGCAAAACGGTGCGGTCTAGCCGGCTGTCGCTACACCCGGTTCACCGACACGGAGCGGGAGGTGAACGGCCTGCTCACAGCGGACCGCAAGCCGAGGATCCCCGTGGAGGAGCTTTTCGCGATCCTCTCCAGGAGACGCCCCTGATCCGGCGATGGCCGACGCGGCAGCGGCACCGGCACGGGGTGGTCAGGAGAGCAGGTGTTCGCTCAGCTTCCACAGCCGCTGCGCGTCGTCGGGGTCGAGCATCGCCGAGTTGGCGTCCGAGGGGATGCTGTCCGCGGTCAGCGGGCGCTGCTCGTCGTCGAGCACGGCGATGTCGCTGTCCTTGAGGTAGACCCCGCCGTGGCCGTCCAGGAGGGGGCTCGCGGCGGCGAAAACGAGGGTCGCGGCCCCCTGCGCGATGGTCTTCTTGCCGGCGTCGGGGTCGATGACGGTGTGACCGCGGTCGTCGACCAGCCCTTGCGTACGGTACGCCGCGGCCTCCTCCGGCGTGAACGGGCCCGGCCCGATGACGACTCCCGGGTGGGTGGCGAAGGCGCGGACGCCCTGAGCGGCGTACCGGCGGTCGAGTTCGACGGTGAACAGGACGTTGGCGCGCTTGGACTGGCCGTAGGCGGTGCCGGGGTCGTACCCGGTAGTGAAGGCCAGGTCGTCCCAGCGGATCTCGCCGATGCGTGCCGCACCCGAGGTCACCGTCACCACCCGGGCGCCGTTCGTGGCCAGCAGGGCCGGCAGAAGTGCCCTGGTGAGCTGGAAGTGGCCGAGGTGCGAGGTCGAGAACTGGAGCTCGTGACCCCGCGCGTCGCGCACCAGCTGTGGCGTGAACAGCACGGCGGCATTGTTGACCAGGGCGTGCAGGGGCCGGCCGGAGGCGAGCCACCGCCGGGCGAAGGCATCGATCGAGGACGGGTCGGCGAGGTCGAGGCGCTCGACACGCACCCCGGGGAGCCCGTGCACTGCCGCGCCGGCCCGTTCGGGGTCGCGGGAGGCCACCGTCACCGTGGCGCCCGCGGCCGACAGGGCACGGGTGGCTTCGCGGCCGAGCCGGCCGTGGCCACCGGTGACGATCACCTCCCGACCGGAGAGGTCGAGGCCGTCGAGGACGTCGTCGGCGGTGGAGGAGGCGGTGAACGGAGTGCCCAGCGGGACTTGCTGTGTGGTCATGTCTCCCAGTCTCGACGGCGTACTCCGGACGCTGAATCGTTGTGCGTCCGTATTTTCTGCGCGAGAGTACGGGGATGTCTGATGTGGCGGTCGCGGACGTGCTGTCCGATGTGTTCGACGTGGTGGAAGTGCGGGGGTTGATGACCGGCGGGTTCGCGGTCCGTGGACCGTGGGTGTCCAGGGGCGCGGTGTCCCGGCCGCTCAAGCTGATGGTGCTGGTCGCCGGGTCGGCCCGGATCACGGTGGACGGGCCGGGCGGACCGGACGGTCCCGTGGAGCTCGCCGCGGGCGACGTGGCGCTGCTCAACCACCGCACCTGGGTCGACATGCGCGGAGGGCGGGGCAGCGGGACACCGGTGGAGCTGATCCCCGGGGCGGGCTTCGACGCGATGGCGCTGGCCGAGGCCGACCTGACCACTGACGACGTGCTCGTCGGCGGCGAGGTCAGGGTGAGTCCGGCAGGCCTTGCACTGCTCAGGACGGCGCTGCCCGGCCTGGTCCACGTGCACGCGGCGACGCCGGCCGCCTCCCGCCTGGGCGCCATCGTCGAGCGGCTCTTCGACGAGGCCTCCGGCGGCCGGCTCGGTTCGGGGTTCGCCATCCGGCAGAACGGTCAGCTCCTCCTGCTGGAGATGTTGCGCACGTATCTGGAACAGGAGGAGACACCGGCCGGCTGGCTGCGGCTGCTGGCCGACGAACCACTGCGCCCGGCGCTGCGGCTGATGCACGAACAGCCCGGGCAGGCCTGGGGACTGGCCGAACTGGCCCGCGCCGCCGGGATGTCCCGCACCAGCTTCGCCGAGCGGTTCCGCGCCACCGCGGGCACCCCGCCGCTGGCGTATCTGGCGCGCTGGCGGATGTTGCTGGCCCAGCGCGCGTTGCGCGACCCGGATGTCCGGGTCGGCTCCCTCGCCGCGGAGCTCGGCTACAGCTCGGAGAGCGCGTTCAGCACCGCGTTCAAACGCGCGGTGGGGGAGTCCCCCCTGCACTACCGCCGACGGCTCGGGACGACGCCCTAGCCCACTCGCAGGCCTGGTCCGGCCCGCGGTTCCCGCCCGACCACGAAGAGCGCCGGTGCTCTCTGCGCGGGCGGTTCAGCTCGCTTGCGTGGTGAACGGTCCGACAGTGAACGAGTCGCCGCAGACCTGGAGCTCGGCGGGGTCCGCTGACAGGGACGCTGTGTTGTTCGGCGGGAAGACCTTGATCCGTGCCGGTTTCGCCCAGCACTTTCCGTCCGTGACGCCCTTGTCGGGGGTCCGCACCACTGCGTGGGCGGCCTGCCCCGCCTTCAGGACCACGTTCTTTGCGGATCCGTCCTGCGTGCGGGTCGCGGGCTTCCCGATGCGATCGCCGTTCTGATCGGTCAGCGACAGGCCCGGATACCCCTTGAGAGCGCAGCTGCCGTCGCTGATGTTGGTCAGGGTCAGGTCGAAGTACTTGCTGTTCATCTCCTGGCCCGTGGCTTTGAGACCGGCGCGCAGACGGTCCGTGGTGCAGTCACTGCCCATGCCCGGGCTGTCCGATCCCGGGCTGTCCGTGGCGCCCTGCTTCGGGGTGGCCGCAGCGGTGTCGCTCGCCGTGGCGGAGTCCGTGGGCAGATCGCCTCCGGTCGCTGTGCTGGCGCCCGGACCGTCCGATGCCACGCTGGTAGCAGCAGCCTGCGCATCCCCGCCGCTACCGCCGCACGCACCCAGCCCGAGTACACCCAGTGCGACCAGTCCTGAGACCAGGACGGGCTTGTGAACCTTCTTCATTCCGTTGGCACTCATGCCGACTCGGCTGTCCATCCCCCATGGAAACATGCATGCCCCACGTAGTTCGGTGTGCTGGGACCGGCATCACCGCGCGTCCGCCCACTCGCTCAGCCCGTACCTCCGCCGACGCCGCGGCCAGGTGTACCCCCGGGCTCCTGCCGCTCGCACGCTTCGCCCCGCGGTGTGGTGACGACGAGACGGGCCCGGGGTGCGGTGATCACCTCACGGAAGGCCGGGTCGGTGAGGAGCACGACCGGGGCTATACGGTGCGGCGACTCGGAGTGCCAGTGGGGCAGAGCGGTCTCGATGACGGTCCAGGCGTCGTCGGTGGCGCCGGCGGCACCGGACAGGGCGATCGTCCTGGCCGCGTCCAGGGCCTCCTGGAAGACGGGGGATTCGGGAAGCGTCGGCGGGGCGGACACGGTGGAGTGAGGCACCCAGTCCGTGACAGGCTTGCCGTCGACCATGCGGAGCTCCGGGACGAGCACCGTCGAGAAGTCCCTCCCAGGTCCGTACTCCTCCACCGTGCGACGCAGATACAGCGGCAAGGCCTCCGCCCGCACCTGTTCGAGGCCGACCTCCTCAATGACATGGGGGCGCCCGAGGATGCCATTGCGGACTTGGTGATGCGCGTGGGTCAGGTCGAGGAAGGCGCCCAGGATGACAGCCAGGTAGGCACCGGCACCCGAGCCCTTGACGGCGGCCTGCTCGAAGGTGGCCGCCGCTCTCTCCACCTCGCCCCGCAGCGCCTGGGCACGTCCCTCGGCCACCAACTGCTCGGCACCTTCTGGATGCACGGCTCTGCCCTGGCGGCCTTTGAGTTCCTCGAACGAGGCGCGCTCCGCCTCCACCAGCTCGGCGAAGGACCCGTACCGGTCGCTCAGACCCGGTTGCCAACTCGACCAGGTGTACGCGGCCCACTCACCGTCCTGCGACACGTCCCCGGAGTCCAGCAGCCACCACTGGGCGTCGCCCTCGTCAGCGATGAGCAGGACGGGGGCTCTGACGCGCTCGCTCGTGTCGTCCGGCTCGTCGTCACAGGTGTCGAGGTACATGTCGGCGTCGTCCTCGTCGAGCCAGTCGAGGGCGCCGGTCGTACGCATCGCGTACATGAACGGGCCGAGGTGCAACCAGCCGTCGGAGGCGCCCAGGAACGAGCGGTAGCTGGGCGGAAGCCGGGTGCCGAGCCGGTCCTCCAGAGCCGCGATCCGCTGCTCGTCCGCACCCTCGTAACCCAGCCACCCGCCGGCCCGCTGCCCGTCGCTGACGTTGTACAACTCGCCCTCGGCGGACACCCGCAGAACATCGGCGCCGTACCCAGCCAGGTAGGAGCGCCACTGTTCGACGGTCCTGAGCCGCTCCGCGGCCGTCCCGTTTTCCGGGTCGGCGGAATCCCCGAAGATCGATCGCACAGCACTCCTGACGTTCTGATGTCCCGATGCCCGCATGGTCGTTGAACGCGCAGGAGTCTTGGGCAGGCTCGACCCTGGCATCGTCCATGCTAGAGACGCCCACTGACATCACGGTCGAGGACGTCGGCCCGCCGACGGACCGCTCGGACGTCGGCCAGCCGGGGAGGTTGTACAGACCGATCCGGTCGCGGAGACCGCGCAGATGTCGTGCCACGACCGGGCGCAGGGTGCCCGGCTGGGACGGGACGTGATGTTCCGGCAGACCTCGCCTGACGGAGCCCACACTTGCGGACACGTCAGTAGGGCGGACAGTTGTGCCGCAGACACTCCTGAAAATCTGCTTTGCAAGGGACGAAGCCCTGGGTGCGAGTTATTGCAACGGCGTTGCCTTCAAGGGCTGTTCCGCAGCATTGTGACGGGCAGTTGCGGGGCCGAGAGGTTCGCCGCCTATGCTCCTGGTGTGCAGCTGCCTCGGGATCCTTCGGACGTCGCCCACGAGTACGGAGCGTTCGGGACGTATCCCGGATGCGTCCTTCTGGAAATGTTCCGGGCCGCCGTGGTGGAACAGGTGGGCCCGCAGTGGCCCCGGCACGCGCCACACCCCGCGGGCGGACGCGGGTGAGGGGCCTGTCCGCGTACGGCCATGGCCCTGTCCGGCAAGGTTGAGATCGTGCAGCCGGGCGAGGCCGCGCACGGCGTGGTGAACAGCGAGTCCCGTTGCTGAGTTTCTCTTAGAAGTCATCTCATTTGGCCAGCCTGCGGTAGCAGATGAGGGTGCAGGCGATGCTGGTGAAGGCTAGGAAGTGATCGGCTCTGCGTTCGTAGCGGCGGTGCAGTCGGCGGCATCCGGCGAGCCAGGACATCGTGCGTTCTATGGTCCAGCGGTGCCGGCCCAGATGGGTAGAGGACTCGATACCTCTGCGGGCGATGCGATGTCGGATGCCCCGGCTGGACAGCCATCGTCGCAGGTGGTTGTAGTCGTACCCCTTGTCCGCATGGAGTTTTCGGGGTCTGCGCCGTCGGGGGCCGCGGCGCGAGCGGATCGGCGGGATGCCCTTCACAAGAGGGATCAGTGCCTGGCTGTCGTGCGTGTTGGCGCCCGAGATACCGATGGACAGGGGCAGGCCGGTCCGCTCCGTGATCAAGTGGATCTTTGACCCGTACTTGCCCCGGTCCACAGGATTCGGACCTGTCAGCTCCCCCTTTTCAGGGCCCGCATGTTGACCGAGTCGATCGCGCAACGGGACCAGTCCAGTTCCCCGCGCGATCCGAGTTCGTCGAGGACCAGGCGGTGGAGTCTGGCCCACACCCGGGCCTTGGTCCACTCGGTGAACCGCCGGTGGGCCGTCGCACCCGACGGGCCGAACGAGGCGGCCGGCACCTGCTGCCACGTGCAGCCTGAGGTCGCCACGAAGACGATCGCAGCCAGGACTTCACGGTCGCCGTGCCGACGCCGGCCGCCACCCTGCGGCCGCGACGGCGCCTCCGGAACCACTCGCTGGAACAGCTCCCACAGTTCGTCCGGCACCAGCCGCTCAACGATCTTCGACACACCACAAGTCTAGCTAGCCAAATGAGATGATCTCTAATGTGTGTCGGTCAGGAGCGCGCCTGGTTCCGCTGGGAACGGCCCAGCGGCAAGCGCGTCGGATATTGCGTTGACAGCCCTGCCGGGCGCCCTGTTAGCTGCACCAGTCGTTCTGATTCGTTCTGTTCCTTTATGTGCTGGAAAAAGGTGTAATGATGTCCCGGCCCGCGCCGAGTGCGCCTCGCCACACCGCGTAACCGTCTACGGCTATGTGCCGCCCGTTTCATCGGGCCGCTGCCGGACGTGTCCTCCGGTGTTCTGACCTGCCCCTTCACCGCTCCGCGGCGACATCGGGCTGCCCTCTGACGAGGCCACTCGGCCTGCTCTTGCTGTCCTGACCCATATCCAGCAAGGAGCACCCGGGTGTCCAGCCACCCCACCAACAACACCCTCAGCCTCGGCACCTTCACCTGCACATGGTGTGGTCTCACCGTGTCCGCGTACGCCGCCGACGGCGCGCCGCGCAACCACTGCCCGTCCTGCCTGCGCTCCCGGCACGTCCTCGACCACGTCGAGGGCGGTCCGAGCGACTGCGAGGGCGGTCCGAGCGACTGCGAGGGACGGATGTCCCCGATCGCCATCGCCGTGCTCCGCACCCGTGACTGGACGGTGATCCACCGCTGCGTGCGCTGCGGCGAACTCACCTCGAACCCGGTCTGCGCGGACGACAACCAGCTCATCCTGATGCGCATGGCCGTCCGCCCGCTGGCCCAACCGCCTTTCCCACTCGAAGCGTTCGGGACCCTCTGACCGCCTGAGAAGGAAAGGAGCACCGTCATGTCCCGCAACAACAACCGCAACAAGCGCGACGGCCGCGACAGCCGTGCCCGACGCCGCCCTCAGCGTCACAAAGATGTCCTGCACACCCAGGGCGGACACCGGGCCAACGCCTTCCGGTGCACGTCCTGCCACCTCGACGTGTCCCTGGACGCACCCGGCACCGCGCACCGCAACCACTGCCCGAACTGCCTGGCCAGCCTGCACGTCGACCGGAAAGTCCCGGGTGACCGCGACGCGGACTGCCGGGGCCGGATGGAGGCGCTGGGTATGTCCGTACGGAGCGACGGCGAGTGGATGATCATCCACCAGTGCGTTGTGTGCGACGAGCTCAGCGCCAACCGCATCGCGGGCGACGACAACCCGCTCGCCCTTGTCCGGCTCGCCCTCAGGCCGCTGGCCGACCCCAGGGCCGCGAGCCGTGTCCTGCGCACTCTGTGACCAGGGTGGCTGGCAGAGGTTATGGAACACCTGCGGGCCGACACCGCGCCGGAGCGAAGCTCCCAAACCAAGCTGAGTACACGTACTCATGCAACCGCTCGCGGGCGAGTCCGATAGTGGGGGACCGCCCTGAATACGAGGAGCAGTCCATGACCGCCACCCATCCCGGCCCCGCTCCGACACTGGACGCGGGACTGTCGCCCAGGCGTCGTCTGCCGGCCGCCCTGGCCGTCGCGGTGACCGCAGCGCTCGTCGTGTCGAGGTTCGGCGCGGCCGATCCGACGACCTGGCTGTTGGAGACGGTGTGGGTGATGGCGGGCCTGCCGCTGGCGATCCTGCTGCGCCACCGCTTCCCGCTGAGCGGCCTGCTGTGCGCTCTGCTGGCGGCACACGCCCTGGTCCTCATCGTGGGCGGCCACTACACCTACGCGCAGGTGCCCGCAGGGGACTGGGTGCGCGACTGGCTCGGCTGGGACCGCAACCCGTACGACCGCTTCGGCCACCTCGTGCAGGGCTTCGTACCGGCCATCCTGGTACGCGAACTCCTCGTCCGCACCTCCCCGTTGCGCGGCAGCCGCTGGCTCGCCCCGCTCACCGTCTGCGCCTGCCTCGCCTTCAGCGCCGTCTTCGAGATGCTGGAATGGCTGGCGGCGGTCACCGGAGGCGAGGCCGCGGACGCTTTCCTGGGCACCCAGGGAGACGTGTGGGACACCCAGTGGGACATGTTCTGCGCCCTGATCGGCGCCACCTGCGCCCTGCTGCTCCTGAGCCGCGTCCACGACCGATCTCTCGCCCGTCTGGGCCGGCAGACCTTCGCCGAGCGGTTCGGAGCCGGCAGAAGTGCCGCCTGACGGTTTCAGGGCTCGGGGTCCAGCAGGGCGGGCGCGGCGGTCCCGTCCAGGACCTGGCGGGCCACGTCGGTGAGCTTGGTCGTGTGGCGGCGGGCATGGGTGCGCATCCTGGTGAACGCCTCGTCCACGCCGGTGCCATGGCGTTGGGCGAGGTACCCCTTGGCCTGCTCGATGACGACCCTGGAGTGCAGAGCGTGCTGGAGCTGAGTGATCACGGTCGCCTGCTCGTGCACGACCCGTTGCTGGAGGATGGCGATGGTGGCCGTGTCCGCCAGCGCCTGCGCGAGGAGCAGTTGCCTGCCGTCCAGCGCACCGCGCCGGTCACGGAACAGGTTG
>NZ_JBHWZP010000358.1:0-9027 GCF_042728395.1 Streptomyces sp. NPDC060205 | reverse complement strand
GTGTTCCCCGAGCCCCTAGAGGTATTCAGGGGCGCGGGGAACTGCGCAATCGGGGGTGTGGGGGCGGAGCCACCCGCGTCAGGGACGGGAATGGGCAGGGGCGGCGGGGGCGCAATCCTGGGTGCGGGTCCGTACCTCGCGCAGCGTCACCGACGCCAGCACCGCCGCGCCCAGCAGAAGCAGCACCCCCGCGCCCGCAGCCGCCTGCATCCCACTGGTGAACGCCTCCCGCGCGGCACCGACAAGCGCGTCCCCCGCCCGCGAGGGCAGCAGCTGAGCCTCGGCAAGCGCCGCCCCCAGCGTCTCGTGCGCCCCGGCCGGCGCGGAGGCCGGCATCTCGTGCCGGTACACGGCCGTCCCGATCGACCCCAGCAGCGCCATCCCCAGCGCGCCCCCGAACTCCGCCCCGGTCTCCAGGACCGAGGACGCGGTCCCCGCCTGCGGAGGCGGCACGGTGCCCAGCGCCAGGTCCATCATCTGGGACATCACGGTGACGATCCCGGCGGCGATGACGCCCGCCGCCGCGAGCACCAGCCACATCGAGTCCGTACCGGCGACCGTGAGCATCCCGTAGCCGCAGGCGGCGAAGACGAAGCCGCCGGCGACGACGTACGCCCGGTTCACCCCGCGCTGGACGAGCTGCGCGGCGACCGGCGCGGCGACCCCGACCAGCACCGTGGGCAGCAGGGCCCACAGCGCGGCCTCCATGGAGCTCTTGCCGAGCACCGACTGGAGGTACTGCGTGGTGAAGTACGCCGACCCCATCATGGCGAACGACGACAGCAGGTTCAGTGAGACGGCGGGCGTGAAGCCTCGGCGGCGGAAGAGCGCGGGCGGCAGCATCGGTGAGGCGGTGGTCCGCTGGCGGTGGACGAACAGCGCGGCGAAGAGCAGGCCGACGGTCACCGAGACGACGTACCGGACGTTCCAGCCCTCGGACGGGATCTCCTTGACGCCGTAGATCACCGGCAGGACCGCCGCCATGGACAGCGGCACGCTCAGCAGGTCGAAGCGGCCGGGCGACGGGTTCCTGGACTCCGGGAGCAGGAACGGGCCGAGGACCAGCAGGAGTGCCATCGCGGGCAGGTTCACCAGGAACACCGAGCCCCACCAGAAGTGCTCCACGAGGACGCCGCTCATCACCGAGCCGAGCGCGACACCGCCCGTCATCACCGCGGACCACAGGCCGATCGCCTTGGAGCGCTGGCCGGGGTCCGTGAAGAGCGTGCGGACCATCGCCAGGGTGGACGGCATCAGGGTCGCACCGCCGATGCCGAGCACCGCGCGGGCCGCGATCAGCGTCTCCGGGCTGTTCGCGTAGGCGGCGACCAGTGAGGCCGCGCCGAAGGCGGCGGCGCCGATCAGGAGCAGCTTGCGGCGGCCGACGCGGTCGCCGACCGAGCCCATCGTCATCAGCAGTCCGGCGAGCACGAAGGCGTACATGTCGAAGATCCACAGCTGCTGGGTGCCGCTCGGCTGCAGGTCGGCGCTGATCTGGGGGATCGCGAAGTAGAGGACCGAGACGTCCATGGACACCAGGAGCAGCGGCAGCATCAGGACGCCGAGCGCGGTCCATTCGCGGCGGCTGGCCCGGGGTCCGGACGGGGGCGCGGCCTCGGTGATCGGGCTCGGAGGGTGCGGCGGATTCGTCATGCCCTGGACTGTACGGGTGTATTACACGCGCGTCTAGTACGCATGTGTAATACGTGCGTCTGGGACACTTGTCTGTCGCGAGGGTAGGGTGACCGGCATGGGACACCGTGAGGATCTGCTCGAAGGCGCCAAGCGCTGCCTGCTGGAGAAGGGCTTCGCGCGGACGACCGCGCGCGACATCGTCAAGGAATCAGGGACGAACCTGGCGTCGATCGGCTACCACTACGGGTCGAAGGACACGCTGCTCGCGGAGGCGTACATCTCGATCGTCGAGGGTGTCTCCGACGACTTCGACGGTGCGCGGGAGCCGCGGGGTGCGGCCGGTTCGGATCCGGGTTCGCTGGAGCGGTTCCACGAGGTCTGGAAGAACGTCATCGCGACCATGCGCACACCCGGCTCGCCCTGGCATCTCAGCATGGAGATCGTGGCCATGGGCGACAAGCTGCCCGGGGTGCGCGCCCATCTCGCGAAGGCCCAGCGCGAAGGGGCGCGCGGCATCATCCCGATGCTGATGGGAGGCCTGGAGGAGGAGGTGTCCGACGACGACGTCGACACCCTGGGCAAGTTCTACATGACCCTGATGATGGGGCTCATCGCCCAGTGGACCTTCGACCCCGACACCGCGGCCGACGCCGACGAACTCACCGCGGGCCTGCGGAAGGTCATCGAGGCGACGCAGGGGAAGGTGCCGGGTCCGAAGGGGGCCCGGTGACCACGCCCGGCCGCTGGACCTAGAGGCGTCCCGCCTTGATCGCCATGTGCAGCAGCAGCCGGTCCTCGCCGTCGTCCAGGTCCAGGCCCGTGAGCTGTTCGACGCGGGACAGGCGGTAGTAGAGGGTCTGGCGGTGGATGCCCAGCTCCGCCGCGGCGCGGCCGGCCTGGCCCGCGCAGTCGAGGAACACCTCGGCGGTGCGGGCCAGTTCGCGGTGGGCGGGGGTGAGCAGGGGGCGCACGGCCGGGTCGTTCGCGGCGGCCGGGGACATCGTCGACAGCAGGCGGTACGGGCCGATCGACGGCCAGTGCGCGACCGGGCCCAGCCGGGGCTCGGCCAGGGCCGCGCGGGCGGCGGCGGAGGCCTCCTGCCAGGCGGTGTGGAGGTCGGCGAGACCGGTGCGGGGGACGGCGATCCCGGCCGCCGCCCGGCCGGTGCCCGGTGGGTTCCCGGCCCCCGCCCCGGGCCCGTTCTGTCCGGGCGGGGCGGACCCCCGTACCTCCTCGGCCCTCTCCAGGAGGCGGGCCGCCGCCGTCGTCGCCGGGGCGAGGACCTCGGGGGAGCGCAGCCGGACCAGCAGGGCCAGGCCCTGGTCGGCGGTGTTCCAGGGCAGGGCGCACAGCGCGGTGGCGCCGGGGATCGTCCGGACGGAAGGGGCGTCGTCGGGGTCGGCCGAGGGCCAGGCGGCCACGCAGAGCACGGTGTGCGGGCCCTCGCCGCGCGGGCCGAGGGCCGTCCGCAGTTCCGTCACCGCCAGTTCCCGCTGCCAGCCGCTGCCGGCGGTGAGCACGGCGCGCAGTTCGCGGCTGAGGTCGGCGCCGGCCTGGGCCTCGTCCGCGAGCAGGGCGCCGATGCGCGGGGTCACCTCCATGGCCGCGGCGAGCTGCCGGTCGGTGGGGCCCGGCTCGTCGGCCAGGAGCCACACATAGCCGAGCGCGACACCCCGATGGCGTACCGGGAGGCAGACGCGGCCCCGGTGGACGCCCGCCTCCGGGGTCGGCGGGATACGGACCGGGCCGGTCGCCCGCGCGATGCCGAAACTCTCGAACCAGGTGCGGACCGCCGCCGTGGAGCGGCGCGTGAGGATCGAGCGGGCGCGCACCGGGTCGAGCGCGGAGGCGTCCAGTTCGCCCTCGCTGTCGTACGCGCCGAAGGCGATCAGCTCGAAGTCGCGGTTCTCCAGTGTCGCGGGGGCGCCGAGAAGCTCCGAGATCTCGTCGACCAGGTCTTGGTAGTCACCCTTGAATTCGGCCGTCACCTGGGCATTGTGCCTCGTTCCCGACCGCCTTCATACATCTGTCTGAGATCGGCGACACGGATGCGTGACAGCTGTCGATGGCTGACGATCGGGTCAGTCCCTAGGTTTCACGGTGGTTCTCCGTCTACCGGCTTTCTGTGGAGGTGCCCCGTGCTGGGTCCCGTGATTCTCGCCGCCTCGCGCAGCGACCGGATGCGTCGTCTCGTCTCGGCGGCCCCGGTGACCAGGCCGGTCGTCGACCGCTTCATCCCGGGCGAGAGCGTCGACCAGATCCTGCCGATCATCCAGGACCTCACGGCCAAGGGCCTGGAGCTGACCATGGATGTCGTCGGCGAGGACATCACCACCCCCGAGCAGGCCGCCGCCGCCCGTGACGCCTACCTGGAGCTGATCGGCCGCCTCGCGGAACTCGGCCTCGGGACGCGCGCCGAGATGTCGGTGAAGCTGTCCATGTTCGGGCAGGCGCTGGAGGGCGGGCACGAGCTGGCGCTGGCGAACGTCCGCCCTGTCGTCGAGGCCGCCGCCGCCATCGGCACGACCGTCACGCTCGACGCCGAGGACCACACCACCCTCGACTCGATGTTCGCCATCCACGAGGAGTTGCGGAAGGACTTCCCCGAGACCGGCTGCGTCATCCAGGCCTACCTCTTCCGCACCGAGGCCGACGCCCGCCGCCTCGCCGCGAACGGCAGCCGCGTACGGCTCGTGAAGGGCGCGTACAAGGAGCCCGCCGAGGTCGCGTACCTGCAGAAGCCGGAGATCGACAAGGCGTACGTCCGGGTGCTGCGCATCCTCATGGAGGGCGACGGGTACCCGATGATCGGGTCCCACGACCCGCGCCTGATCTCCATCGCGCAGGAACTGGGACGCCGCGCCGGCCGCAAGATCGACGAGTACGAGTTCCAGATGCTGTACGGGATCAGGAGCGACGAGCACCTCAGGCTCGCCGCCGAGGGCCACCGCATGCGGGTCTACACGGCCTACGGCACCGACTGGTACGGCTACTTCATGCGGCGCCTCGCGGAGAAGCCGGCGAACCTGCTCTTCTTCGCCCGCTCGGTCCTCACCAAGGACTGAGCCCCGGGACACCTCAGCTCAGGACACCCCAAAACTTCAGCAAGGGGGCCGCCGAACCGGGCCCGAGCCCCGAACCACCCGCTCATCAAGGAGTACGGAACCCATGGACGCAGTGACCCAGGTCCCCACGCCCGTCAACGAGCCGGTGCACGGCTACGCCACCGGCACGCCCGAGCGCGCCCGCCTGGAGGCCAAGCTCAAGGAGCTGGCCGAGAACCCCATCGACCTGCCGATGACCATCGGCGGCGAGAAGCGGATGGGCGGCGGCGAGCGCTTCGACGTCGTACAGCCGCACAACCACAAGGCGCGGATCGGCACCTACGCGAACGCCACGAAGCAGGACGCCCAGGACGCCGTCGACGCGGCCCTCGCCGCCGCGCCCGCCTGGCGCGCGATGTCCTTCGACGACCGCGCCGCGATCATCCTGCGCGCCGCCGAACTGCTGTCGGGCCCGTGGCGCGAGACCCTCGCCGCCTCCACCATGCTCGGCCAGTCCAAGACGGCCCAGCAGGCGGAGATCGACTGTCCGTGCGAGCTGGTCGACTTCTGGCGCTTCAACGTCAAGTACGCCCGTGACCTGCTCGCCGAGCAGCCCCCGGCGAACTCGCCCGGCGTGTGGAACCGCCTCGACCACCGCCCGCTCGAAGGCTTCGTCTACGCGATCACGCCGTTCAACTTCACGGCCATCGCGGGCAACCTGCCCACCGCCCCCGCGCTCATGGGCAACGTCGTCGTGTGGAAGCCGTCCCCGACGCAGACCCACGCCGCCGTGCTGCTCATGCAGCTCCTGGAGGAGGCGGGCCTGCCCAAGGGCGTCATCAACCTCGTCACCGGCGACGGCATCGAGGTCTCCGGGGTCGCCCTGGAGCACCGCGACCTCGCGGGCGTGCACTTCACCGGCTCGACCAAGACCTTCCAGCACCTGTGGAAGACGGTCGGCAACAACATCGAGAAGTACCGCACCTACCCGCGCATGGTCGGCGAGACCGGCGGCAAGGACTTCGTCGTCGCGCACCCGAGCGCCGACCGCGCCGTCCTGAAGACCGCCCTGACCCGCGGCTCCTTCGAGTACCAGGGCCAGAAGTGCAGCGCCTCCTCGCGCGCCTACATCCCGGCCTCCATCTGGAACTCCGGCTTCAAGGAGGAGTTCGCGGCCGAGATCGACGGCATCACCATGGGTGACGTCACCGACCTGTCGAACTTCATCGGCGCCGTCATCGACGAGCGGTCCTTCGCCAAGAACAAGGCCGCGATCGACCGGGCCGCCGCGGACCCGACCTGCACGATCGTCGCCGGCGGCACCTACGACGACTCGGTGGGCTACTTCGTGCGCCCGACCGTCGTCGAGTGCTCGGACCCGGCCAACGAGGTCTTCACCACGGAGTACTTCGGCCCGTTCCTCGCCGTGCACGTCTACGACGACAGCACTCCCGAGGGCTACGACGAGATGCTGGCCCAGATGGAGTCGGTCTCGGACTACGCGCTCACCGGCTCGGTCATCGCGGGCGACCGCGCCGCCGCCGCCCACACGATGGAGAAGCTGCGCTACGCCGCGGGCAACTTCTACATCAACGACAAGTCGACCGGTGCCGTCGTCGGCCAGCAGCCCTTCGGCGGCGGTCGCGCGTCCGGCACGAACGACAAGGCGGGCGCCCCGCAGAACCTGATGCGCTGGACGCTGACCCGCGCCATCAAGGAGACCCTGGTCGCCCCGACCGACTACGCGTACCCGCACATGGGCTGAGACCGGACTCGTACATGAGTTGAGTTCCGCCCCTCCCGGACCGGGACGCCTCCGCACACGGACCGGCGTCCCCACCGAACCGCCCCCGCCCCGGAATCATCCCTCCGGGCCGGGGGCGGCGTGCGTGCGGGGGCCCACACGACGTGCCGGGCCGTCACGTCTTCCGGATGATCATCTTGCCCGTGTTGCCGCCCCGCAGCATCGACAGGAACGCCTCCACGATCCGCTCGAAGCCGTCGACGACCGTCTCGTCCAGCGCCAGCCTGCCGCCGAGCAGATGGGGGACGGCGAACGCGTACAGCTCCTCCTGCACGTCCCGGTGGTCGCTCACCAGGAAGCCCTCGATCCGCAGGCTCTTCTCGACGACGTCGGCGTGGTCGAAGAGGACGGGCGGCGCGTCCGGGGTGTTGTACTGGCCGACCGTGCCGATCCGCACCACCCGCCCGCGTCTGCGCAGGGCGCCGATCGCGGCGCCGAGGTGCTCGCCGCCGACGTTGTCGACGAACAGATCGATGCCGTCGGGCGCGGCTTTCGCCAACTGCCCGGCGACGGGGCCCTCGTGATAGTCGAAGGCCTCGTCGTAGCCGACCCGCTCCTTGAGGTACGCGACCTTCGCCGCCGAGCCCGCGCTGCCCACCAGCCGTCCCGCGCCGAGCAGCCGGGCGAGACGTCCGGTGGCCGTACCGACCCCGCCGGCCGCCGCGGAGACGAACACGTCGTCGCCCTCGCGCAGTCGCGCGATGCGGGTGAGTCCGACGTACGCGGTCAGGCCGGTGCCGCCGAAGAGGCTCAGGTGCGCGGAGAGCGGTACGCCGTCGTGGTGCGGCAGGCGGCGGGTCTCCGCGGGGCGTACGACGGAGTGGGTGCGCCAGCCGTGCCGGTGGAACACGATCTCGCCCTCGCGCAGCGCCGGGTCACGGGACGCGACGACCCGGCCCAGCGTGCGGCCCTCCAGCGGGGCGTTCAACTCGAAGTCCCCGTCCATCATTTCGCGGTGGTAGGGATCGACGGACCAGTACAGGTTCTCCACCAGGGCCGTGCCGGGCGCCGGTTCGGGCACCGCCGACTCGACGAACCGGAAGTGGTCCGGGGTGGGGAAACCGGTCGGCCGGGCGGTCTGCTGCACGGTGAGCGCCACATCGGTGGTGCCGGTCGGGGGGACGGTCACGGGGGTGGTCATGGACAGGGACCGTAGGCAGGAATGCGCCGGGCGGGCAGAGGGTTGCGCTCATGGAACGGCCGCACCCATGAGCGGCCCTCATGGCAGCAGGTGGGAGCCCTGATGCAGGCAGCCGATCTCGCGCCGCAGGAACTGCGGACCCTGGTGGCCGTGGCGGGCGAGGGCGGCTTCTCCGCCGCGGCCGTCGCGCTCGGCACGACCCAGTCCGCCGTGTCCCACGCGGTGCGCGGCATCGAGCGCAAACTCGGCGTGGTCCTCTTCGAGCGCGGTCGGTACGGCGCCCGGCCCACCCCCGCCGGGGCCCGTGCCGCGACCCACGCGCGACGCGTCCTGCGCATGCTGGAGACGCTCGCCGCCGAGACGCGGGGGGTGGGCGCGGGCCCCGACGGCGACGACACCGTCGCCGGGCCGCTGCGTGTCGCCGCGTTCCGCAGCGCGGCCCTGTATCTGCTGCCGCCCGCGCTGGAACGGCTGACCGCACGCCATCCGGGCATCGAGCCGACGGTACGGGTCGTACGGGAGGTCGGTCCCGGCACGGCGGGGGAGGTGGCCGAGGGCCGGGCCGACATCGGTATCGCCACCCTCGGCACGAGCACACCGGTACCGCCCGGACTGATCGGCGACGTGCTCCTGGAGGAGCCGTACTCCCTGGTGCATCCGGCCGGCCATCCCCGGCCGCGCTCACTGCCGCTGGTCGACTGGCGGGAGAACTGTTCCTCGTACACGCGCGGTTGGTGGGCCGGGCAGGACTGGATCCCGTGCGCGACGGTCCGGGCCGAGGACGACGGGGCGGTGCTCTCCATGGTCGGCAGCGGTCTGGGCATGGCCATCATGCCCGCGCTGTCCCTGACGGGCGCCCCGCCGACGCTGGAGATCACCGACCTCGGCCCGGAGCGCCCGACCCGCTCCGTGGGATACGTGACCACACCCGAACTCGCCACGACGCTCGCGGTCCGCGCGCTGATCAGGGAGCTGCGGGGGCTCGTGCAGCGTCCGCAGGCCGAAAGGTGAAAGCGCAGGTCAGAGAGGGGTGACCCGATCCGCCGTCTCAGATAGTAGGAAGTCCGACTAACTATGGAGACAGATGCGGAGTCCTCGCTTAGCTTTGAAGGAGCCGAACGTCTCGCTCGACCCAGCGAATGGCGGTCGTGAGCCGGAGCCCCTGGCAGGCAACCCCTGCGGCCCCGCTCCCCGCCTCTTCCGGCGTCTCGTAATCCCCTCACCCCACTTCCGGCGTCCGCTGCCGGAGGCAAGGAGCCGATGCATCATGGCCGAGACGACCGCCCGCCGAGTCCGTCACGTCTCCCGTACCAGCGAGTCCGAGCGCAAGAACGCCGCCGCCGCGCTCCAGCGCGCCCTCGACCGCCGGGACAACGGCGGCTCGACGGGCCACTGAGTCCCGT
>NZ_JBHWZP010000357.1:0-9073 GCF_042728395.1 Streptomyces sp. NPDC060205 | reverse complement strand
GCTCGTGCGAGCCGGGCACCGGGCCAACCGCCCTCAGCCGTACGTCACTTCACGGGGGTGAAGTCCGTCGACCCGATGAACTCCGGGCGGCGCACCGGCGCCGCGAAGGGCTCCACCGCCGCGTTCTCCACGCTGTTGAACACGATGAAGACGTTCGAGCGCGGGAACGGCGTGATGTTGTCGCCCGAACCGTGCATGCAGTTGCAGTCGAACCAGGTCGCCGACCCTGCCCGGCCCGTGAAGAGCTTGATGCCGTGCTGGGAGGCGAACTTGGTGAGCGCCTCGTCGGAGGGCGTGCCCGCGTCCTGCATCTGCAGCGACTTCTTGTAGTTGTCCTTCGGCGTGGCTCCGGAGCAGCCGAGGAACGTGTGGTGCGACCCCGGCATGATCATGAGGCCGCCGTTGGTGTCGTAATTCTCGGTCAGCGCGATCGAGACGGACACCGTCCGCATGTTCGGCAGCCCGTCCTCGGCGTGCCACGTCTCGAAGTCCGAGTGCCAGTAGAAGCCGCTCGCGCCGAAGCCGGGCTTCACGTTGATCCGCGACTGGTGCACGTACACGTCGGAGCCGAGGATCTGCCGGGCGCGGCCCACCACCCGCTCGTCGCGCACCAGCCGGGCGAAGATCTCGCTGGTCTTGTGGACCTCGAAGACCGAGCGGATCTCCTGCGACTGCGGCTCGACGATGGAGCGCTCGTCGGCGCGGATCGCCGGGTCGGTGACCATACGCTCCAGCTCGGCCCGGTAGAGCGCCACTTCGTCGTCGTCGATGAGCTGCTCGACGGCGAGGAAGCCGTCCCGCTCGTACCCCTGGAGATCGGCCGCCGGGATCGGGCCCCGCGCGCCCGGTTCGCTCCACACGACCGGGTCCTGCCGGGGTACGGACACCTCACTGGTGCCGCGGCTGGGATACAGGTCGGTGACGGTCGTCATCGTTCAGACCTCCTCGGGCTCGGTCAGCAGGGGGTAGACACCGTTCTCGTCGTGGTCCTCCCGTCCGGTCACCGGCGGATTGAAGACACAGATGCAGCGGAAGTCCTCCTTGATCCGCATCGTGTGCCTCTCGTGGCCGTCGAGGAGGTAGGTGGTGCCCGGCGTGATCGTGTACTTCTTGCCGGTCTCGTCGTCGGTGAGTTCGGCCTCGCCCTCCACGCAGACGACGGCCTCGATGTGGTTCGCGTACCACATCGACGTCTCCGTACCCGCGTACAGGATCGTCTCGTGCACCGAGAAGCCGACCCGCTCCTTCGCGAGGACGACGCGCTTGCTCTCCCAGGTGCCCGACGCCGATTTCACGTGTCGGTCAGTGCCTTCGATCTCCTTGAACGAACGGACTATCACGGTGGTACGAAGCCTCCTTCAGGCTGGTGTGCAGGGGGGTGTGGCGGTGGTTCAGGCCGTCTCTCGGACGGCCCGGGCGAGGGTACGAAGGCCCTCGTCCAGCTCGTCGGGTGTGATGGTGAGCGCGGGGAGGAGTTTCACGACCTCGCTCTCCGGGCCCGACGTCTCGATCAGCAGGCCGAGTTCGAAGGCGCGGTGCGCCACGCGGCCCGCGCGCTCCTTGTCGTGGAACTCCATGCCCCACACGAGGCCCCGGCCGCGGTACTCCTTCACGTCGGCGAGGTTCTCCTCGGTGATGGAGATCAGGGCCTGCTCGACCTGCTCGCCGCGGGTGCGGGTCTGCTTCTCCATGGCGGGTCCGTCGGACCAGTACGTCTGCAGGGCGGCGGCGGCCGTCACGAAGGCGGGGTTGTTGCCGCGGAACGTGCCGTTGTGCTCGCCCGGCTCCCAGATGTCCAGTTCGGGCTTGAACAGGCACAGGGACATCGGCAGCCCGTACCCGCTGATGGACTTGGAGACGGTGACGATGTCGGGCACGATCCCCGCCTCCTCGAAGGAGAAGAAGGCGCCCGTACGGCCGCAGCCCATCTGGATGTCGTCGACGATCAGCAGCATGTCCTGGCGCTCGCACAGCTCGGAGAGGGCGCGCAGCCACTCGACGCGGGCGACGTTGATGCCGCCCTCGCCCTGCACGGACTCGACGATCACGGCGGCGGGCTTGTTCAGGCCGGAGCCCTGGTCCTCAAGGAGCCGCTCGAACCAGAGGAAGTCCGGGACCTGGCCGTCGAAGTAGTTGTCGAACGGCATCGGTGTGCCGTGCACGAGCGGGATGCCGGCGCCGGCGCGCTTGAAGGCGTTGCCGGTCACGGCGAGCGAGCCGAGCGACATGCCGTGGAAGGCGTTGGTGAAGGAGACGATCGACTCCCGGCCCTTGACCTTGCGGGCCAGCTTCAGCGCGGACTCTACGGCGTTGGTGCCCGTCGGGCCGGGGAACATGACCTTGTAGGGCAGGTCCCGCGGGCGCAGCACCAGGTTCTGGAACGACTCAAGGAAGCTGCGCTTCGCGGTCGTCGACATGTCGAGACCGTGCGTGACGCCGTCGCGTTCCAGGTAGTCGATCAGGGCCCGTTTCAGTACCGGGTTGTTGTGTCCGTAGTTGAGTGAGCCGGCACCGGCGAAGAAGTCGAGGTACTCATGGCCGTCCTCGTCGTACATACGGCTGCCCTGCGCGCGGTCGAAGACGGTCGGCCAGCTGCGGCAGTAGCTGCGGACCTCCGACTCCAGGGTCTCGAAGACGCTCAGGTCGGGCTGGGTGATGGTCACAGGTGCACTCCTCGGGCGTGGGGGGATGTTCAGAACGACAGGGGGCCGATGCGGTACAGCACTTCTGGGTCGTGCGGGCCGTCGGGGAACTGCCCTGTGTCGAACAGGACCTCACGCTCGACGCTCGCGCCGTGGCGCGCCGCGTACGAGGTGAACAGCCGCTCGGAGGCGGTGTTGCCCGGGGAGATCGTGGTCTCCATGGAGGTCAGCTCGTGCCGGCCGATGACCTGGCGGGTCAGCCCGTCCAGGAGCGCGGCGGCGAGACCTCGGCCCCGCTGCGCCGCGTCGACGGCCACCTGCCACACGAGAAGCGTGTGCGGGCGCTCTGGCCGGATGTAACCGGTGACGAAGGCGACGGGTTCGCCGTCGGCCGTACGCGCCACCGCGGACGTGCCGGAGAAGTCACGACACCACAGCAGGTAGCTGTAGGAGGAGTTCAGGTCGAGGGTCCCGGAGTCCTTGGCAATGCGCCAGAGTGCGGCTCCGTCGTCCACGTGCGGACGGTCGATCCGCAACCCTTCTGGCATTTCCAGGAATTCCGCTTGCAGGTCTGCTTGTGCGGCGGTCATGTCTATTGAATTTACCCAGCAAAAATCGAAATCGCATCGCCGAGTGGGGTTACACAAGCAGAGGGCATGTGTTATCACGCGGGCGCGGGCCGCGCGTGGAGCTGGTTGAAAGCGCCACTTTGTCCGGGAAATACCGGACAAAATGGCGCGGTTGTGTATTGCGTCACAAGGGCTTAACCGCCGCGAGACTTGCCCGAATTACGAGATCGATCTTCGCAAAACTGTGGCGTTTAGGTTCCGAGAAATCGGGCAGAAGCTTAAGGAAAACCCTACGCGAATAAAAGCAGAATTAGGCCCGGATGCAAAGTCGACCCGGAATTGGGGAGAGCCCGTAAATCAGTGACCGTCCCTCAGGTCGGCCGGCCAGTCCGGACGGAACTCGATGTGGTCGTACGTGACCACGCAGCCCTCACCCATGGGCGACTGGGTCATGAATCCGACGAGGGCGGCCCCGGTCTCCTTCTCCTCGCCCAGGGTGAACAGGCGGACGAAGGTCCAGCGCTCGCCGTCCTTCGAGGCGTGGAAGGCGAAGGCGCGGCCGGTGCGGCTGATCCGGAGCCAGACGGAGCTGCCGCCGACGGTGAAGGAGTTCGCGTCGTCGGAGTGCCCCCGGGTGACGACCGTGCAGACGGTGGGCACGTCCGGGGAGTTCTCCAGGCAGAGCTTGGCCCAGGCGCGCTCGCCCACGTGCGCGTAGAGGACGCCGGCGTCGAAGGCCCCGGCGAAGCCGACCGTCACGCGGGCGATGAGCTGGAAGTCCCCCTCGGGCGCCCCCAGCAGCCGGGGCGCGTCGGACGCGGGGTCCAGCCCTTCGTCGGTGGGCGGCACGAACCGGTCCTGCCGGGCCCCGGCCCACCCGGTGAGCACCCCGCCCTCGTACGACCAGTGCCCGTCGGGCCCGTACGACCGAAGCGAAAAGGGAAGTTCAGGAATTTGCACGTCCATCCACAGAGTCTGCCAGCTCCACGGGAACCGCAGCCCCCTTTGGGGGCGCGGGGAACGGCGCAGTCTTTTGCCTTCAGGGGCGCGGGGAACTGCGCGACCAGCCACAGCGGGCCCGCAGCCGACGAACCGGCCACGGGCCCAACGGCGCCCTCCAGGGGCGCGGGGAACTGCGCGACCAGCCACAGCGGGCCCGCAGCCGACGAACCGGCCACGGGCCCGACGGCGCAGGAAGGAGCGGCTACCTCTCCAGCCGCCCGTCGTAGCGCCGCGGCAGCCCCAGCGGGTTGGAATCCCGCAGCTCCGCCGGAAGCAACGCCTCAGGAGCGTTCTGGTACGCGACAGGCCGCAGCCACCGCTCGATCGCGGTCCCGCCCACCGACGTGGACGTCGACGTGGTGGCCGGATAAGGCCCCCCGTGCTGCTGGGCAGGAGCCACCGCGACACCGGTGGGCCACGCGTTCACGACCACCCGCCCCGCAAGCGGCGTGAGCTCGGCGAGGATCTCCGCCCCACGCCCCTCACCGGCCTCCTCCTCCGAAGAGAGGTGCACCGTCGCGGTGAGGTTGCCGGGCAGCCGCGCCAGCACCGCGTTCGCCTCGGCCTCGTCCTCGTAGCGCGCGACCACGGTCACCGGCCCGAAGCACTCTTCGAGCAGCAGGTCGTACTCGCCCTCGGCGGCCAGCTTCTGCGCGGAGACCGTCAGGAAGCCCGCGCTCACCGTGTGCTCACCGCCCGCCCCCGGCGTCACCGGCGCGTCCACGCCGGGCAGCTCCGCACGCTCGGCGACCCCCGCGACGAAGTTGTCGCGCATGCGGTGGTCGAGGAGGACGCCCGCCTCCGTGTCGCTCACCGCGTCCGTGAGGGACTTCAGCAGGCGGTCGCCCGCCGCACCGGCCGGCGCCAGCACCAGGCCCGGCTTCACGCAGAACTGGCCGACGCCGAGCGTCATGGAGCCCGCGAGCCCCGTACCGATCGCCTCGGCGCGCTCGGCGGCTGCCGCCTCGGTGATCACGACGGGGTTGAGCGATCCCAGCTCGCCGTGGAACGGGATCGGCGCGGGCCGCGCCGCCGCCGCGTCGAAGAGGGCGCGTCCGCCGCGTACCGAGCCGGTGAATCCCGCGGCCGACACCAGCGGGTGCTTGACCAGCTCGACGCCCGCCTCGAAGCCGTGCACGAGGCCGAGGACGCCGTCCGGGATGTCGTGCTGGGCCGCGGCCCGGCGCACGACGGAGGCGACCAGCTCGGACAGGCCGGGGTGGTCGGGGTGCGCCTTGACGACGACGGGGCAGCCCGCGGCGAGCGCGCTCGCGGTGTCACCGCCGGCCACCGAGAAGGCGAAGGGGAAGTTCGACGCCGAGTAGACGGCGACGACGCCCAGCGGCACCTTGTAGCGGCGCAGATCCGGGATCGGCGGCGTCGCGGTGGCGTCGGGGTGGTTGATCACGACGCCGAGGTACTCCCCCTCGTCGACGATGTCCGCGAAGGCCCGCAGCTGGTAGCAGGTGCGGGCGAGTTCGCCGGTGAGCCGGACCGGGCCGAGCGCGGTCTCCGCGTCGGCCGCCTCCACGAGGTGCTCCTTGGCGCCTTCGAGCAGGTCGGCCGCGGTCCGCAGGAAGGCGGCGCGGACCGTGCGGTCGGCGAGAGCCCCCCGGGCGGCGTGCGCGGCGCGGACGTCCTCGTCCACCTCCTGGGCTGTGGCTTCCACCGCAACCTGCTCGCGCTGCTTCCCGGTTCGGGGGTCGACACTCCAGACTGGTGCTGCTGCCACCGCGGGTCCCTCCAGATGTAATGCCGAAGTACATGTGCCACTCACCAGGGGCGTTCGATATGCTGAACGCTGTCTCTGATGGTGAATATGCTGTCGAGACTATTTCCCGGCGAACTAGGGGGTCAAGGCCGATGTCGGCAGGCGAGACGGGCGGCGGAGCGCAGGTCAAGTCCGCGGTGCGGACGGTTGAATTGCTTGAGTACTTCGCCGGACGCCCCGGTATGCACTCCCTGGCCGCCGTGCAGGAGGCCGTCGGGTATCCCAAGTCCAGTCTCTACATGCTGCTGCGCACGCTGGTCGAGCTCGGCTGGGTCGAGACCGACGCGACGGGCACGCGGTACGGCATCGGCGTACGGGCGCTGCTCGTCGGCACGTCGTACATCGACGGCGACGAGGTCGTCGCGGCGGCGCGGCCGACGCTTGACCGCCTCTCCGACGACACGACGGAGACCATCCACCTGGCCCGCCTCGACGGCACGAACGTCGTCTACCTCGCGACCCGCCAGTCCCAGCACTATCTGCGTCCCTTCACACGCGTGGGGCGCCGGCTGCCCGCCCACTCCACGTCTCTCGGCAAGGCGCTCCTCGCGACCCACACCGACGAGCAGGTACGCAAGCTGCTGCCGGAGACGCTGCCCGCGCTGACCGAGCACACGATCACCGACCGGGAGAAGCTCATCGAGGAGCTGCACCAGGTACGGGAGCAGGGGTTCGCGGTGGACCGCGAGGAGAACACGCTGGGGCTGCGCTGCTTCGGCGTGGCGATCCCCTACCGCACGCCCGCGCGGGACGCGATCAGCTGCTCGGTGCCGGTGGCGCGGCTGACGCCCGCGCACGAACAGATGGTGAAGGACGCGCTGTTCGACGCGCGGGACCGGCTGACGCTCGCGACCCGGAGGCTCTGACATGTCCGACCCGTCCCGCCCGTCCGGTCCCCTCCGCCCGGCCCCCGTCGAGGTCGAGCTGCGCGAGGTCCACGACAGTGATCTGCCGGTGTTCTTCCGGCAGACGAACGACCCCGAGTCCGCGCTGATGGCCGCGTTCACGCACAAGGACCCGACCGACCGGGACGCCTTCGACGCGCACTGGAAGCGGGTCCGTGCCTCGTCCGCCGTGAACCGCACGATCCTCGTCGACGGCGATGTCGTCGGGCACGCGGCGGTGTACGGGGAACCGGGCGAGCGCGAGGTGACGTACTGGATCGATCGCGCGTACTGGGGGCGGGGGATCGCCACGGCCGCGTTGCGGGCGCTGCTCGTCGTCGTGCCCGAGCGGCCGTTGTACGGGCGGGCGGCGGCGGACAACGCGGGGTCGTTGCGGGTGCTGGAGAAGTGCGGGTTCGTTGCCACTGGGCGGGAGCGGGGGTTCGCGAACGCGCGGGGGGCCGAGATCGATGAGGTTGTGCTTGTGCTCCGGGGGTGACGTGCGGGTGCGTCGTGGCTGGTCGCGCCGTTCCCCGCGCCCCTTGAAGACAAAAGACTGCGCCGTTCCCCGCGCCCCTGGGAGGGGCTGCGGTTGATGAACTGTCCATGAGAAACGTGGGCGAAGGGAACGTTCTGGGGGTTCTTGCTCGTCCTTCTGTGCGGGATGAACAAAACGATCAGGCGCGCCTCCGTCTTCACTCTGCTGCTCGTGTTCGCTCTGCTGGTCAGAGCGACCTGGGTGCAGTTCTACGAGGGGCAGGCGCTCGCAGAGGACAAGGACAACCGTCGGAACGCGATCGAGCAGTACGCGTACCCGCTCGGGAACATCATCGTGGGCGGCGACGCGATCACCGGTTCCGCGCAGACGAAGGGCAGCGACCTCAAGTACAAGCGCACCTACACCGACGGCGACCTCTACGCGGCGGTCACCGGGTTCAGCTCGCAGGTGTTCGGGGCCACGCAGCTGGAGGGTGTCTACCAGCAGCTGCTCGACGGCACGGACAACCGCCTGAAGAACCCCCTCGACACGGTCACCGGCAAGCGTTCCGACCCGGGCGATGTGATCACCACCATCGACCCGGACGTGCAGAAGGCGGCCTACAAGGCGCTCGGTGACAAGAAGGGCGCGGCCGTGGCCATCGACCCGAGGACCGGCAGGATCCTCGGTGTCGTCTCCACGCCGTCCTACGACCCCTCGGTGCTCAGCGCGGGCGACTCCGACGCCTGGAAGAAGCTGACCAAGGACTCCGAGAAGCCCATGACGAACCGGGCGCTGCGCCAGCCGCTGCCGCCGGGCTCGACGTTCAAGCTGGTCGTCGCCGCCGCCGCGCTGGAGGACGGCCTGTACTCCTCGGTGGACGACAAGACGGACAGCGAGAACCCGTACACGCTGCCGGGCACGACGCAGGTCCTGTCGAACGAGAGCAAGTCGGCGCCCTGCGAGGACGCGTCGATCCGCGTCGCGCTCCAGTACTCGTGCAACAACGTCTTCGCGAAGATGGCCGTCGACCTCGGGCAGGACAAGGTCAAGGCGATGGCCGAGAAGTTCGGCTTCAACGACGAGTCCCAGGACGTGCCGGTGCGCGCCTACACGAGCGTGTACCCGTCGGACATGGAGAAGTCGTCCACCGCGCTGACGGGTATCGGGCAGTTCGACGTGACCGCGACACCGTTGCAGATGGCCATGGTGTCGGCCGCCATCGCCAACGGCGGGAAGCTGGTCTCGCCGCACATGGTGTCGCAGATCAGCGACGCGAACGGGGATGTGCTGAAGAACTACGACGACGACACGGAGAGCAAGGAGATCGTCAGTTCGTCCACGGCCGAGCAGTTGCAGTCGGCGATGCAGACGGTCGTCGAGGAGGGGACGGGGACCAACGCGCGGATCTCCGGGGCGACGGTCGGCGGCAAGACCGGTACGGCTCAGCACGGCGAGAACAACAGCAAGACGCCGTACGCGTGGTTCACGTCGTATGCGAAGTCCGACTCCTCCGACAAGGAGGTGGCTGTCGCCGTGGTGGTGGAGCAGTCGGATGCGGCGCGGTCCGAAGTGAGCGGGAACGGTTTGGCTGCGCCTGTGGCCGAGGCCGTGATGCGGGCCGCGCTCGCGGGCTGAGCCATCGGTCGTCTGCGGCCCGGTGGGGGCCGAGCCAAAAGATTGCGCAGTTCCCCGCGCCCCTGATGGGGCGCAGCCCCTCCTAGGGG
>NZ_JBHWZP010000356.1:0-9144 GCF_042728395.1 Streptomyces sp. NPDC060205 | reverse complement strand
CTCCCTCCGCCGCGGAAGCGCTCGAAGAAGCTCCGGCTCCGGCTCCGGCCCCGGCTTCGGCTTCGGCCCCGGCTTCGGCTTCGGTGCTCGCCTCGGCGGAAGGAACGGCGTCGGAGTCGACGGCAGCGGCCTCCGTGCCGGGCTCGGCCCCGGGGTCGCCCGCCCCGGCGTCGCCCGCCCCCGCGTCGGCCGAAACCGGCTCCGCCACCGCTTCCGGCTGCTTCTCCGCCTCGGATCCGGCCTTCACAGCGTCCGTCTGCGCCTCGGCGGCCGTCGCCTCCTCGGACCCTTGGGATTCAGACCTCTCTTTACGAAGAAGCCATGAAAAAACGCCCATTTCGTCTCCATACCCTGCTCGTGTGGGCGAAATTCCGCGTCGCCCGGTGCGTCCCATTGCGTCGCCCGGGGTCACCGGTCCTCGAAACCGGCGGCTGGAACCTCGCAACAGGCAACGACCCCGGACCCGTACCGTCACGTAGCTCGTTCGAGAAGTGGGCCCGAGGTTTGCGAGACTGTGACGGTGAGTAGAGCAGCTCCCGTTCCGCGGGTCATCGCCGTCGTGGGTCCCACCGCGGCCGGAAAGTCCGATCTCGGCGTCCACCTCGCCCAGCGCCTCGGCGGTGAGGTCGTCAACGCAGACTCGATGCAGCTCTACCGGGGGATGGACATCGGCACCGCCAAGCTGACGCCCGAGGAGCGCGGCGGTGTTCCCCACCACCTGCTGGACATCTGGGACGTGACGGTGACGGCGAGCGTCGCCGAGTACCAGCGGCTCGCGCGCATCCGCATCGACGCGCTGCTCGCGGAGGACCGCTGGCCCATCCTCGTCGGCGGCTCCGGCCTGTACGTCCGGGGTGCCGTCGACAACCTCGAATTCCCCGGTACGGATCCCGAGGTGCGAGCCCGCCTGGAGGAGGAGCTCACCCTGCGGGGCTCCGGCGCCCTGCACGCCCGGCTGGCCGTCGCCGACCCCGAAGCCGCCCACGCGATCCTGCCGAGCAACGGCCGCCGTATCGTCCGCGCCCTCGAAGTCATCGAGATCACCGGCAGACCCTTCACCGCCAACCTCCCGGGCCACGACTCCGTCTACGACACCCTGCAGATCGGCGTCGACGTGGCGCGCCCCGAACTCGACGAGCGCATCGCCCGCCGGGTGGACCGCATGTGGGAGGGCGGCCTGGGCGAGGAAGTGCGCGCACTGGAGGCGCAGGGGTTGCGCGAAGGGCGCACGGCGTCGCGCGCGCTCGGCTACCAGCAGATGCTCACGGCGCTCTCCGGGGAGTGCACCGACGACGAGGCGCGGGCCGAGACCGTACGTGCCACCAAGCGCTTCGCGCGCCGTCAGGATTCCTGGTTCAGGCGCGATCCGCGGGTGCATTGGCTCAGTGGGGCCGCGGCGGATCTCACAGAACTTCCGCAGCTTGCGCTGGCCTTGGTCGAACGACCGGTCACAGCCTGATCACGTCCTGGCATCGGGACGCTCCGGCCGTCATCCGGGCCTCCGGGGGCGTGCCATCATCGAGCTTCGATCGACCAAGTGGAGTCCGAGTGGGGAGGGCGCGTGGCGATGGAGGCCGGCCCTCGTGACACCGCACCAGGCGCGGAGCAGGACACCGTCACCGGCGGGGTGCACGACACCGCGCGGGACCAGCAGGACCCCGAGGGGGACCGGCTGAGCCCGGACGGTCCCGACGAGATCATCGGCGGTGTGACCGCGGACGGTCCCGAGCCCGATGAGATGTTCCCGGGACCCGAGGTCGAGGTGGAGCTGCGTCCGCAGCGCCGCATGCGCATCTGGCAGCTCGCTCCCATCGTGAGCCTCGCCGCTCTCGGCTCCTTGATGTTCGCCTTCCCGCTGGCCTTCGACTTCGGCGACAGCGGAGCCATGATCGCCATGCTCGGCCTGCTGATCTGCTCCTGCGCCGCTGGCTGGGGCATGATGGCGGCCCGCCGGGTCGGTTACACGTGGCCCGGCCTGCCCCAGCGCGGTTCCGGCCGCCGCCCCGACTGGCGCGTCGCGATCGCGTACGCGGTCCTCGTCGCCGCGGTCGCGGTGCTCGCGGTGTGGCGCGTGGCCCGCCTGCGCTGAGGCGCTCCTGGGAACCTCGCGGCAGGGCGTCGCCCCCGCGCGACCGCCCGCCGGACCGGCCGGCCGTGCTGCCGCGACCGGCGGGCATGCCGGGCTGTCGTACCGACCCCTTACGATCGAGGGATGAGCACGCGGATCGCCTTCCTCAAGGGGCACGGGACCGAGAACGACTTCGTGATCGTCCCGGATCCCGAGAACGTCATCGACTTGCCGCCGGCCACCGCCGCGGCCCTGTGCGACCGCCGCGCGGGCATCGGCGGGGACGGCCTGCTGCATGTCGTACGGTCCGCCGCGCACCCCGAGGCCCGTTCGATGGCGGCCGAAGCGGAATGGTTCATGGACTACCGCAACGGCGACGGCTCGATCGCCGAGATGTGCGGCAACGGAGTGCGTGTGTTCGCCCGCTACCTCCAGCGCGCCGGGCATGTGGCCGAAGGTGACATCGCGGTCGCCACGCGCGCGGGAGTGAAGACCGTGCACCTCGCCAAGGACGGCGACATCACCGTCGGCATGGGCAAGGCGGTCCTCCCCGAGGGCGACGTGACCGTGACCGTGGGAGACCGCAGCTGGCCCGCCCGCAACGTGAACATGGGCAACCCCCACGCCGTCGCCTTCGTCGAGGACCTCGACCACGCCGGTCATCTGTACGCCCCACCGCCGTTCAGCCCACTGTCCGCGTACCCGGACGGCGTGAACGTCGAGTTCGTCGTCGACCGTGGCCTTCATCACGTTGCTCTGCGTGTCCACGAGCGGGGCTCGGGCGAGACCCGCTCGTGCGGCACGGGCGCGTGCGCCGTGGCCGTGGCCACCGCGCGCAGGGACGGCGCCGACCCCGCGGTGACCGGCACCCCGGCCACGTACACCGTCGACGTGCCCGGTGGCCGGCTCGTGATCACCGAGCGCACCGACGGCGAGATCGAGATGACCGGGCCCGCGGTGATCGTCGCAGAGGGTGAGATCGACACCGAATGGCTCGAAAACACGACCCCCTGAACCTTCGCTCGAATGGGTGATCCGTTTCACGCTCGGCGAGAGGCGGTCAGTCGGGCGTGGTGGGCTCGGTAGCATCAAGGACCGGCCCGGACGGGGGAACGACGCCATCCCCAGAGCCGCGTACGCCATGGGGCTCCCCGTCCGCCGGTCAACGCAGCCGGAGGTGCCCATGAGTGCGGAGGCCACGAACCCCGCGACGCCCGGCCCCATCACGCCCGCGGTACAGCGCAGGCGGGGCCGCCCCCGGATCGACCTGCGGCGCCTGGGACGGGCCGCCCTCCTGGGCCCCGCGGGCCGCGACCGGCTGCCCGACGCGATCGGCCATGTGGTCGAGGCCCACCGGGCCCACCACCCCGACGCCGACCTCGACCCGCTGCGCCGCGCCTACGTCCTCGCCGAGTCCTCGCACCGCGGTCAGATGCGCAAGAGCGGCGAGCCGTACATCACGCACCCGCTCGCCGTGACGCTGATCCTCGCCGAACTGGGCGCGGAGACCACGACGTTGACCGCCTCACTGCTCCACGACACCGTCGAGGACACGGAAGTGACGCTCGATCAGGTCCGCGCCGAGTTCGGCGAGGAGGTCCGCTACCTCGTCGACGGCGTGACGAAGCTGGAAAAGGTCGACTACGGAGCGGCCGCCGAGCCCGAGACGTTCCGCAAGATGCTCGTCGCCACCGGCAGCGATGTCCGGGTGATGTCGATCAAACTCGCCGACCGGCTGCACAACATGCGCACCCTCGGAGTCATGCGGCCCGAGAAGCAGGAACGCATCGCCAAGGTCACCAAGGACGTCCTCATCCCGCTCGCCGAACGCCTGGGTGTCCAGGCGCTCAAGACCGAGCTGGAGGACCTGGTCTTCGCGATCCTGCGCCCCGAGGAGTACACCCACACCCGCGAACTCATCGTCAAGAACTCCTCGCGCACCGACGACCCCCTCGCCGAGATCGCCGAAGAGGTACGCGGCGTCCTGCGCGAGGCCGGTCTGCAGGCCGAAGTCCTCATCCGCCCGCGGCACTTCGTGTCCGTGCACCGCGTCTCGCGCAAACGCGGCGAACTGCGCGGCGCCGACTTCGGCCGTCTGCTGGTCCTCGTGAACGAGGACGCCGACTGTTACGGGGTCCTCGGCGAACTGCACACCTGTCTCACCCCGGTGGTCTCGGAGTTCAAGGACTTCATCGCCGTTCCCAAGTTCAACCTGTACCAGTCGCTGCACACGGCCGTGGCCCGCCCGGACGGACAGGTCGCCGAAGTCCTCATCCGTACGCACCAGATGCACAAGGTCGCCGAGGCCGGCGTCATCGCGCTCGGCAATCCCTACGCCTCGCCCGTGGATGCAGCGGACTCCGCTGAGGAGCAGGCCGACGGCTCCCGCTCCGCCGACGGCGAGCGCGCCGACCCCACCCGCCCCGGCTGGCTGTCCCGCCTTCTCGACTGGCAGGAGGCCGCGCCGGATCCCGACACGTTCTGGTCCACGCTCCGCGAGGACCTCGCGCAGGACCGGGAGATCACGGTCTTCCGTCCCGACGGAGGCACGCTCGGACTGCCCGCGGGCGCCAGTTGTGTGGACGCCGCCTACGCCCAGTACGGCGAGGACGCGCACGCCTGTATCGGCGTACGCGTCAACGGCCGCCTCGCGAGGCTGAGCACGGTTCTGAGCGACGGTGACACCGTCCAGCTGCTCATGGGCCAGGACCCCGCCTCGGAGCCCTCCAGGGAGTGGCTGGAGCACGCGCACACGCCCGTCGCGCGCATCGCCATCACCCGCTGGCTGGCCGCGCACCCGGCATCCGCCGCCCCGTCCGAAGCCCCCGCCGAGACCCGCCGCCCGGCCGCGGACGGGCCCGCCGCACGCCCCGCCGCCGCGGACGTCGTCGTCGACCGGCCCGGCGCGACCGTACGCCTCGCGGGCTGCTGCACGCCCGTACCGCCCGACGCGATCACCGGGTTCGCCGTACGCGGGGGAGTGGTGACCGTGCACCGCGTGGAGTGCGCCGGGGTGGAGCGCATGAAGAGCGCGGGGCGCGCGGAGGTCGAGGTGCGCTGGGGTGACAGCAGCGAGTGCCGGGTCACGCTCTTCGCGGAATCCTTCGGGCGGCCCCATCTGCTGGCCGACCTCACTGAAGCGATCGCCCTGGAGGGCGTTGCCATCGTCTCGGCTACCGTCGAGCCGCCCAGTCAGCAGCGCGTGCGCCATACGTACACGCTTGAGCTTCCGGATGCCGCGCATCTGCCCGCGCTGATGCGTGCGATGCGCAATGTCCCGGGCGTTTTCGATGTCAGCCGGGCTCATCACCAGTCGACGGCTTCGTAGCGGGCCGTCGCGGCCTTTCAGGCCCCTTCGGGGGGTGGTGGGCTGGTCGTAGGGCGGGTGCGGGCGCGTCGTGGCTGGTCGCGCAGTTCCCCGCGCCCCTAAAGGCAAAGGACTGCGCCGTTCCCCGCGCCCCTGCAGGCGCGAGGCGGCGCCGTTGCCCGCGGGCTTGAAGGCGGACGGCCGGTCCGTTGCCCGCGGGCTTGAAGGCAGACGGCCGGTCCGTTGCCCGCGGGGCTGAAGGCAAGAGATTGCGCCGTTCGCCGCGCCCCTGAAGACGCAAGGCGGCGCCGTTCGCCCCGTCAATGGAGCCGTAAGGCCTCGACGTTCGTCGCGGCCCTGGACGCGGCCGTTCGGGTGGCTCTGGTGCGAGTCGGCATCGCGGGCGTCCCGCGCGCTGATAGCCGTGGTCCATGCTGCGCACCCGCACGACCTCCCACACCGCCGGGACGGAAGCCCCCAGGGCCTCCCGGCAGCGACGGCTGCGAACCGCGTTCGTCGCCTCCGCCGCGTCCGTCTGCCTCATCGCCGCGAGCGCCCCCGCACCGGCACCGCTCGGTATCGGTGATCGTCTCTTTCCCCACCTCGGCAACCCCGGGTACGACGTGACGGCGTACGACCTGGCCTTCACCTACTCCGGAAGCAACACCAAGCCGCTGCCGGCCGTCACGGTCATCGAGGCCCGTACGACGGACTGGCTGGAGCAGTTCAATCTTGACTACTCGCACGGAACAGTGCGGTCCGTCGAGGTCGACGGCGAGCCCGCGGAGTTCCGCAGCGCCGGCGAGGACCTGGTCGTCACGCCCGCCGAAGCGCTGCCGCCCGGCGTCCCGATGCGCGTCACCGTGCACCACGACAGCGACCCCGTCTCCACGAAGGACCAGCAGAGCGGCTGGGTGCAGACGAAGGACGGGCTGGCGATGGCCAACCAGGCTGATGCCGGACACCGTGTCTTCCCCGGCAACGACCATCCTTCGGACAAGGCGATGTTCACCGTCCGGGTCACCGTCCCCGACGGCTACACGGCCGTCGCCAACGGGCTCCCCGTAGGGGCGACCCGCCGGGCCGCGGGCACCACCTGGACCTACCGCACCGAACACCCCATGGCCACCGAACTGGCCCAGGTGTCGATCGGCCGCTCCTCCGTGGTGCGCAGAAACGGCCCCGGCGGCCTCCCCGTACGCGACGTGGTCCCCACCAAGGACCGCGAGCTCCTGGAGCCGTGGCTCAAGAAGACCCCCGACCAGATCGCCTGGATGCAGGAGAAGGTCGGCGACTACCCCTTCGAGACGTACGGGCTGCTCATCGCCGAGGCACGTACCGGCTTCGAACTGGAGACACAGACGCTCTCCCTCTTCGAGCGGAAACTCTTCGCCCGGTCCGAGTACCCGAAGTGGTACGTCGAGTCGATCATGGTGCACGAACTGGCCCACCAGTGGTTCGGCGACAGCGTCTCTCCGCGCACCTGGTCCGACCTGTGGCTCAACGAAGGACACGCCACGTGGTACGAGGCGCTCTTCGCCGAGGAGAAGGCCGACCGGCCCATGGAGGCCCGGATGAAGGCCGCCTACCGGTCGTCCGACACCTGGCGCAGTGCCGGCGGACCGCCCGCCGCCCCGAAGGGGGCCGAGCCCGGCGAGAAGCTCAGCATCTTCCGCCCGAACGTCTACGACGGCAGCGCCCTCGTCCTGTACGCGCTGCGCGAGGAGATCGGCCGCCCCGCCTTCGAGCGCCTGGAGCGCGCCTGGGTGAGCACCCACCACGACGGGGTCGCCGACACCGCGGACTTCGAGCGCCTGGCCACGGGCATCGCCGGCCGCGATCTGAGTGGCTTCTTCAAGGCGTGGCTCTACGCGGAGAAGACCCCGCCCATGCCCGGGCACCCGGACTGGAAGAGCGCGGCGCCCGCCGAGAAGGCCGCGAAACGCGCCGGGTGACCCCTGCGCGGGGAGCCCGTGACCCCCGTGAAGTGTGCCTCGTGACCCCTGTGAGGGGCACCCGCTGATTCCCGCACGGCGTGCCCCGTAACCCCCGGGAATTCGAGTGACGAGACGGGGCGTGCCGTGCGAACATCTTCACGTCGACGACACTTCGGGTCGGCGGCGCGGCCCCGTGGCCCCGGGCGGGAATCTCCCGGCGGCCCCGGGCGTTGAGCTGGTGACGGGCGAGGAGTCCGTCGCCCAGGTATTCCCATCGACGTAAGGACCCAATGACCTCCTCTTCTTCCCCTTCCCAGGACACCCAGAGCGTTGCGCAGAACCACCCCGACGGTCTTCGGGCCGATGCCCTGATGGAAGAGGACGTCGCCTGGAGCCACGAGATCGACGGAGAGCGGGACGGCGACCAGTTCGACCGCTCCGAGCGCGCGGCCCTGCGCCGCGTCGCGGGCCTCTCCACCGAGCTTGAGGACGTCACCGAGGTCGAGTACCGACAGCTCCGTCTGGAGCGGGTGGTACTCGTCGGTGTGTGGACCTCGGGGACCGCGACCGACGCGGACAACTCCCTGGCCGAGCTGGCCGCCCTCGCGGAGACCGCGGGAGCGCTCGTGCTCGACGGAGTCATCCAGCGCCGGGACAAGCCGGACGCGGCCACGTACATCGGGTCCGGCAAGGCCAACGAGCTGCGGGACATCGTTCTCGAAACCGGCGCGGACACGGTCATCTGCGACGGTGAACTGTCGCCGGGCCAGCTCATCCACCTCGAAGACGTCGTCAAGGTCAAGGTCATCGACCGTACGGCCCTGATCCTCGACATCTTCGCCCAGCACGCCAAGTCCCGAGAGGGCAAGGCGCAGGTCGCTCTCGCGCAGATGCAGTACATGCTGCCGAGGCTCCGCGGCTGGGGTCAGTCGCTGTCCCGTCAGATGGGCGGCGGCTCGGGCGGTGGCCTCGCCACCCGTGGTCCCGGTGAGACCAAGATCGAGACCGACCGGCGCCGTATCCGCGAGAAGATGGCGAAGATGCGCCGGGAGATCGCGGACATGAAGACCGGCCGCGACATCAAGCGCCAGGAGCGCCGCCGGAACAAGGTGCCCTCGGTAGCCATCGCCGGTTACACCAACGCAGGCAAGTCCTCGCTGCTCAACCGCCTCACGGGCGCGGGCGTGCTCGTCGAGAACTCACTGTTCGCGACCCTCGACCCGACCGTGCGCCGGGCCGAGACCCCGAGCGGGCGGTTGTACACGCTGGCGGACACCGTCGGCTTCGTACGGCATCTGCCGCACCACCTCGTCGAGGCGTTCCGCTCCACGATGGAGGAGGTCGGCGACTCCGACCTGATCCTGCACGTGGTGGACGGTTCGCACCCGGCGCCGGAGGAGCAGCTGGCCGCCGTGCGCGAGGTCGTCCGCGACGTGGGCGCCACCAAGGTGCCCGAGATCGTGGTGATCAACAAGGCGGACGCGGCCGACCCGCTGGTGCTCCAGCGGCTGATGCGGAACGAGAAGCGCTCCATCGCGGTCTCGGCCCGTACGGGCCAGGGCATCGCGGAGCTGCTCGCGCTCATCGACGTCGAGCTGCCGCATCCCTCGGTCGAGCTGGAGGCCCTCGTGCCCTACACGCTGGGCCGGCTGGTGGCGCGCGCCCACGCCGACGGCGAGGTCCTCTCCGAGGAGCACACCCCGGAGGGCACCCTGCTGAAGGTGCGGGTCCACGAGGAACTGGCGGCGGAGCTCGCTCCGTACGTGCCGGCTCCGGCGGCCTGATCCGCGGAAACAGACCGGAAGGCCCGCCCCTCAAGCAGGGGGCGGGCC
>NZ_JBHWZP010000355.1:0-9156 GCF_042728395.1 Streptomyces sp. NPDC060205 | reverse complement strand
CCAGTGAACTGGTCCGGGGCCCTTCCCATGCACAGGGTGCAAGAACTAGGGCAGCTGAGCCGCCCGCGCCTCCCGCCGGTTACCCCGGAAGTTGTTCACCCGCCGAGCCGTGGCGAAGAGGGGAATGACGGCCCCCATCACCAACTGCAACGCACACCCGGTCTGCAGCAGCAGCTGCCCACCCGGCGCGTCGAACGCCCAGGCGGCGAGCAGCGCCATGCTGAGCACGATCCAGGAGAGCATCGCCACCGCGAGGCGCCCGCGCGGCTTCGGGTACTCGACCCGGCTCACCATCAGCCACGCCGTACCGATGATCGCCATGAGCGTGGCGACGAACGGCAGCTCAAGCAGCACGATCGAGACGACCGTCAGCGCGCCGAACGGCGACGGCATGCCCTGGAAGGTGCCGTCCTTGACGGTGACGCACGAGAATCTCGCCAGGCGCAGCACGACCGCCAACAGGACCACGATCCCGCCCACCGCCGCGACCCGCTGGTGCGCGTCGTCGGCGACCATGCCGTACACGAGCACGAAGTACGCCGGCGCCAGACCGAAGCTGATCAGGTCCGAGAGGTTGTCCAGCTCCGCGCCCATCGGGGACGAGCGCAGCTTGCGGGCGACCAGACCGTCGAACAGGTCGAAGACCGCCGCGCAGAGCATCAGGATCACGGCCGTGGCGGCGCTGTGCCGCGCCATGCCGGTCTCCTGGCTGCCCGTGAGGTGCGGGATCAGGATGCCGGTGGTGGTGAAGTACACCGCCATGAAGCCGCACGTGGCGTTACCGAGCGTGAGCGTGTCCGCTATTGAGAGGCGGAGAGAGAGGGGCATCTCCTCCTCGTCGTCCAGCTCGTCGGCCTCCGGCACCCAGCCGGTCTGCGTCTCGGGATCAATCACGGTCAATGCGAGTCACCCCCGCCACGGTCTTCTGGCCGACCTCCACGTCGACCTCCACGCCCTCGGGAAGGTAGATGTCGACGCGCGACCCGAAGCGGATCAGGCCGATCCGCTCACCCTGCTCGACCTTCGTGCCCTGCGGGATGTACGGCACGATGCGCCGTGCGACCGCACCGGCGATCTGGATCATCTCGATGTCGCCGAGCTCGGTGTCGAAGTGCCAGACAACGCGCTCGTTGTTCTCGCTCTCCTTGTTGAACGCCGGAACGAAGCCGCCGGGGATGTGCTCGACCGACGTCACCGTGCCGGAGAGAGGCGCGCGGTTGACGTGGACGTTCAGCGGGCTCATGAAGATCGCGACGCGGGTGCGCCCGTCCTTCCACGGCATGATGCTCTGCACCACACCGTCGGCGGGCGAGATGACCCGGCCCTGGGTGATCTCGCGCTCGGGGTCGCGGAAGAACCACAGCATGCCCGCCGCGAGAGCGGTGGCGGGTACGGCCACGGCCTTGGCGGCGCCGGACTTGCGCGCGCGTACCAGGCTGAGGGCTGCGGTGGCGACGGTCGGGAGGAGCCACGGCGATGCTCCGCGCGCAAGACGTACGCCGGCCAGGCTGTCGCGTGGTGCAGAGGTTTGGCTGTGGGGCATGGATGACCTTCGTAGCGGATGATGCCGCGCTGTGACTGGGGACGGCGGCTTTCCCGGGATCGTACCGGTCGCGGGCCACAACTGGGTAAGCCAGGAAGCCGAGTCGGTGTCCGAAGAGTGCTGACGGGGTGTGATCTTCTTCTCGATGAAAACACCCCGAATCGGTATATCTAACCCTGCAGCCGATACTCTTCGAGCAGCCTGCGTCCGATGATCATTTTCTGGATCTCGGCGGTACCTTCACCGATGAGCAGCATCGGGGCCTCGCGGTAGAGGCGCTCGATCTCGTACTCCTTTGAGAAGCCGTAGCCGCCGTGGATCCGGAAGGCATCTTCCACGACCTCCTTGCAGTACTCGGAGGCGAGGTACTTCGCCATCCCTGCTTCGAGGTCGTTTCGCTCCCCGGAGTCCTTTTTGCGCGCCGCATTGACCATCATCGCATGGGCGGCCTCGACCTTGGTAGCCATCTCGGCCAGTTTGAACTGGATCGCTTGGTGCTGAGCGATCTGCTTGCCGAAGGTGTGGCGCTGCTGGGCATAGGAAACGCCCAGCTCAAACGCACGCTGAGCGACACCGCAACCACGCGCGGCCACATTGACGCGGCCCACTTCGACCCCGTCCATCATCTGATAAAAACCTCGGCCGGTGGTGCCGCCGAGCACGCGATTGGCCGGAATGCGCAGGCCATCCATGATCAGCTCGGTGGTGTCGACCCCCTTGTAGCCCATCTTGTCGATCTTCCCGGGGATGGTCAGGCCGGGGCGGACCTCACCGAAACCCGGCTCCTTCTCCACGAGGAAGGTCGTCATCGACTTGTGGGGCGCGGTGCCCTCGGGGTGGCCTTCGTCACTCTTCACGAGAACGGCCACGAGAGTCGACGTTCCGCCGTTCGTGAGCCACATCTTCTGCCCGTTCAGGACATATTCATCGCCGTCCTTCACCGCCTTCGACGTGATGGCCGACACGTCGGAGCCGAGCGCCGGCTCGGACATGGAGAACGCGCCGCGCACCTCGCCCGCCGCCATGCGCGGCAGGAAGTACTCCTTCTGCTCCTGCGTGCCGTGCTGCTTGAGCATGTAGGCCACGATGAAGTGGGTGTTGATGATGCCGGACACCGACATCCAGCCGCGCGCGATCTCCTCCACGCACAGCGCGTAGGTGAGGAGCGACTCACCCAGGCCCCCGTACTCCTCGGGGATCATCAGCCCGAAGAGCCCCAACTCCTTGAGCCCGTCGACGATCTGCTGCGGGTACTCGTCGCGGTGCTCCAGCCCGGTCGCGACCGGGATGATCTCCTTGTCGACGAAGTCCCGTACGGTCGACAGGATCTCCCGCTGGATGTCGGTCAGACCGGCGGTCTGGGCGAGTCGCGCCATGGCTACTTCTCCTGCTCCTTGAGCTGGGGCCGGCCGGGCTGTTCGCCGCCGCGCTCCTTGATGTACGTCTCGGTGGGAACCATCACCTTGCGGCGGAACACGCAGACCAGCGTGCCGTCCTGCTTGTAGCCCCTCGTCTCGACGTACACGATCCCGCGGTCGTCCTTCGACCGGGAGGGCGTCTTGTCGAGGACCGTGGTCTCGCCGTAGATCGTGTCGCCGTGGAAGGTCGGCGCGACGTGCTTGAGCGACTCGACCTCCAGGTTGGCGATCGCCTTGCCCGACACGTCGGGGACGGACATGCCCAGCAGCAGGGAGTAGATGTAGTTCCCGACCACCACGTTCTTCTTGAAGTCGGTGGTGTTCTCCGCGTAGTTGGCGTCCATGTGGAGCGGATGGTGGTTCATCGTGAGCAGACAGAAGAGGTGGTCGTCGTACTCGGTGACGGTCTTCCCGGGCCAGTGCTTGTAGACCGCCCCGACCTCGAACTCTTCGAAGGTTCGCCCGAATTGCATGTGCTCAGGCCTCCGGCGCTTCGAACTTGGACGTGCGTTCCATGCCCGCGGCGCGGCCCTTGCCCGAGATGACCAGGGCCATCTTGCGGCTCGCCTCGTCGATCATCTCGTCGCCGATCATCGCGGAGCCCTTCTTGCCGCCCGCCTCGGACGTGTAGTACTCGTACGCGTCCAGGATCAGCTCGGCGTGGTCGAAGTCCTCCTGGGACGGCGAGAAGATCTCGTTCGACGCCTCGACCTGACCGGGGTGCAGCACCCACTTGCCGTCGAAGCCGAGGGCCGCGGCGCGCCGGGCGACCTCGCGGTAGCCGTCCACGTTGCGGATCTGCAGGTAGGGGCCGTCGATCGCCTGGAGGTTGTTGGCGCGGGCGGCCATCAGGATCTTCATCAGGATGTAGTGGTAGGCGTCCGCCGGGTAGCCGGGCGGCTGCTCGCCCACGACCAGCGACTTCATGTTGATCGACGCCATGAAGTCGGCCGGGCCGAAGATGATCGTCTCGACGCGCTGGGAGGCCGTCGCGATCTCGTTGACGTTGTTCAGACCCTTGGCGTTCTCGATCTGCGCCTCGATGCCGATCCTGCCGACCTCGAAGCCCATGGTCTTCTCGATCTGCGTCAGGAGCAGGTCGAGGGCGACCACCTGCTGGGCGTCCTGCACCTTCGGCAGCATGATGCAGTCGAGGTTGGTCCCCGCGCCCTCGACGACCGTCACGACATCGCGGTACGTCCACTCGGTCGTCCAGTCGTTCACGCGCACGACCCGCGTCTTGCCCGTCCAGTCGCCCTCGTTGAGGAACTTGACGATGGTGTGCCGCGCCTCCGGCTTGGCCAGCGGCGCGCACGCGTCCTCCAGGTCGAGGAAGACCTGGTCGGCGGGCAGGCCCTGGGCCTTCTCCAGGAAGCGGGGGTTCGAGCCGGGCACGGCCAGGCAGGAGCGCCGCGGGCGCAAACGGTTGACCTGGGGAACAGGGCTGGTCATGCGGGGACCTCCAGAGGGTCGAGCTTGTTCGCTTTCCGGATCTCGTCGACGATACGGCCGATGATTCCCGTGATGTCGAAGTCCTTCGGGGTGAAGACCGCGGCCACTCCCGCGGCCCTCAGCAGCTCGGCGTCGGCGTTCGGGATGATCCCGCCCGCGATCACCGGGATGTCGGCCGCGCCCGCCTCGCGCAGCCGTTCCAGCACGTCGGGCACCAGCTGGGCGTGCGAGCCCGACAGGATGGACAGGCCCACGCCGTGGACGTCCTCGGCGACGGCCGCGGTCACGATCTCCTCGGGGGTGAGCCGGATGCCCTGGTAGACCACCTCGAAGCCGGCGTCACGGGCCCGTACGGCGATCTGCTCGGCGCCGTTCGAGTGCCCGTCCAGGCCCGGCTTGCCCACCAGGAAGCGGAGTTTGCCGACGCCCAGGTCCCTGGCGGTGAGCTCCACCTTGCGGCGGACGACCGCCATGGCGGTGCCCTCCTCGGCGGTCACCGCGACGGGCGCGGACGACACCCCGGTGGGCGCGCGGAACTCGCCGAACACCTCGCGCAGGGCGCCGGCCCACTCGCCGGTCGTGACCCCGGCGCGGGCGCACTCCAAGGTGGCCTCCATGAGGTTGCCGGTGCCCTTGGCGGCTTCCTTCAGCCGCTCCAGCGCCTTGCAGGGGCGCGGGTGGTTGAAAGGCGGCTGGTAGCGGGTGTCGCGCCACTCCTGGAGGGCCGCGGTCACCCGGGCCTCGACCGCCGGGTCGACCGTCTGGATCGCGGCGTCCAGATCGGCCGTGAGCGGGTTGGGCTCGGTCGACTCGAAGATGTTGACGCCGACGATCTTCTCGTCACCGGACTCGATACGGGCCCGGCGCTGCGCGTGCGACGACACGAGCTGGGACTTCAGGTAGCCCGACTCGACGGCCGCCATCGCGCCGCCCATCTCCTCGATCCGCTCGATCTCGGCGAACGAGTCCTCGACCAGCTGGGCGACCTTGGCCTCCACGACGTGCGAGCCGTCGAAGATGTCCGCGTACTCCAGCAGGTCGCTCTCGTAGGCGAGGACCTGCTGCATGCGCAGCGACCACTGCTGGTCCCAGGGGCGGGGGAGGCCCAGCGCCTCGTTCCAGGCGGGCAGTTGGACGGCACGCGCGCGTGCGTCCTTCGAGAGGGTGACGGCCAGCATCTCCAGCACGATCCGCTGGATGTTGTTCTCCGGCTGGGCCTCGGTCAGGCCGAGGGAGTTGACCTGGACCCCGTACCGGAACCGGCGGTGCTTGGGGTTCTCGATGCCGTACCGCTCGCGGGTGATGCGGTCCCAGATGCGGCCGAAGGCGCGCATCTTGCACATCTCCTCGACGAACCGGACGCCCGCGTTCACGAAGAAGGAGATACGCGCGACGACGTCCCCCTTCTGGTCCTCGCGGATCTGCCCGGACGCGAACACCGCGTCCAGCACGGCGATCGCGGTGGACATCGCGTACGCGATCTCCTGGACCGGGGTGGCTCCCGCCTCCTGGAGGTGGTAGCTGCAGATGTTGATCGGGTTCCACTTGGGGATGTTGTTGACCGTGTAGCAGATCATGTCCGTCGTCAGACGGAGGGAGGGCACCGGCGGGAACACGTGCGTGCCCCGCGACAGGTACTCCTTCACGATGTCGTTCTGGGTCGTCCCCTGGAGCGTGGTGATGTCGACGCCCTGCTCCTCGGCGACGACCTGGTAGAGCGCCAGCAGCCACATGGCGGTGGCGTTGATGGTCATCGAGGTGTTCATCTGCTCCAGGGGGATGTCCTGGAACAGCCGGCGCATGTCACCGAGGTGCGAGACCGGCACGCCGACCCGGCCGACCTCGCCGCGAGCGAGGATGTGGTCGGGGTCGTACCCGGTCTGGGTCGGCAGGTCGAACGCGACCGACAGACCCGTCTGCCCCTTGGCGAGGTTGCGCCGGTACAGCTCGTTGGACGCCTCCGCGGTGGAGTGGCCGGCGTAGGTCCGCATGAGCCACGGCCGGTCCTTCTCGGTGCGCTCCTGCGGCGTCTGGCGCTCTGTCATCTTCGGACCTCAGACGTTCCGGAAGCGGTTGATGGCGTCGACGTGCTGGGCGCGCTTCTCCTGGTCGCGCACACCGAGACCCTCGGTGGGCGCCAGCGCCAGGACCCCGACCTTGCCCTGGTGGAGGTTGCGGTGCACGTCGTACGCGGCCTGCCCGGTGTCCTCCAGCGAGTACACCTTGGACAGCGTCGGGTGGATCCTGCCCTTCGCGATGAGCCGGTTGGCCTCCCAGGCCTCGCGGTAGTTGGCGAAGTGCGAGCCGATGATCCGCTTCAGCGACATCCACAGGTAGCGGTTGTCGTACTCGTGCATGTAGCCCGAGGTCGAGGCGCAGGTGGTGATCGTGCCGCCCTTGCGCGTGACGTACACGGAGGCGCCGAAGGTCTCGCGGCCCGGGTGCTCGAAGACGATGTCGATGTCCTCGCCGCCGGTGAACTCGCGGATGCGCTTGCCGAAGCGCTTCCACTCCTTGGGGTCCTGGGTGCGCTCGTCCTTCCAGAACCGGTAGTCCTCGGCGTTGCGGTCGATGATCGCCTCGGCGCCCATCGCCCGGCAGATGTCCGCCTTCTGCGGGCTGCTGACCACACAGATGGGGTTGGCGCCGCCGGCGAGCGCGAACTGCGTGGCGTAACTGCCGAGGCCGCCGCTCGCGCCCCAGATGAGGACGTTGTCGCCCTGCTTCATCCCGGCGCCGTTGCGGGAGACCAGCTGCCGGTACGCGGTGGAGTTGACCAGACCGGGCGCCGCGGCCTCCTCCCAGCTGAGGTGGTCGGGCTTGGGCATCAGCTGGTTGGACTTGACGAGCGCGATCTCGGCGAGGCCGCCGAAGTTGGTCTCGAAGCCCCAGATGCGCTGCTCGGGGTCGAGCATGGTGTCGTTGTGTCCGTCGCTGGACTCCAGCTCGACGGACAGGCAGTGCGCGACGACCTCGTCACCGGGGTGCCAGGCGTTCACGCCGGGACCGGTGCGCAGCACGACGCCCGCGAGGTCCGAGCCGATGACGTGGTACGGCAGGTCGTGGCGCTTGGTCAGCTCGCTGAGCCTGCCGTAGCGCTCCAGGAAGCTGAAGGTGGACACCGGCTCGAAGATCGAGGTCCACACGGAGTTGTAGTTGACCGAGGAGGCCATCACGGCCACCAGGGCCTCGCCGGGGCCGAGCTCCGGCACCGGCACGTCGTCCAGGTGGATCGACTTGCGCGGGTCCTTGTCGCGGGTGGTGAGCCCGGCGAACATCTCCGTCTCGTCCTTGTGCACGGTGATCGCGCGGTACGACTCGGGGAGCGGTAGCGCGGCGAAGTCGGCGGACGTGGCGGTCTGCGACTGGATCGCGTCCAGGATTTCCTTCACGGTGTTGCCTCCGGCGATGAGCGTCCGAGGGAGGACGCTGAGGGTTACGTCGGGGTGGGTAGCTGCTGGTGAGACGTGCCGTCGGTTCGGCAGAGGGGTGGTGCTCGGCAGCGCTTTGTGGCGCGGAAGGTTGCCTGTGACGCAGGCGTCCGGGCTCGCAGGCATTGGCTTGCGGGGACAGCCGGCGTACGAAGGTTCTCTGCACGCCGGCCGCCCGGACAACTTCAACGTATGACACTGCGTGTCATCTAGCAAGGCACCGAGTGCCAACAATTTCTCTCAGTTGTCATCTGCCCGTCACAGATGAGCGATGATCGATCAAGCGCGGTCGAAAAAGGGGATGGAAAAGGGGATGGAAAAGGGGCACAGCCCGAGTGGGCGTGCCCCTTCAGTGGTGGGTGCGGGTCGTCGCTACGACCGTTCCTTCAGCGCCTGCTCGATGGTCCGCATCACCTGGTGCAGCGGCGCGTCCACCCGGGCGACGGTCACCAGCACCTCGCCCTCCACCGACGCGCTGGACACGGGCGCCGCGTGCGCGGCCGTGTCCCGGCCGGCGCCTATCCCCGTGCCGAAGGTCTTCCTGACGATGGAGAAGGCATGGTCCAGCTGCGCCTCGACATCGCCCTGGGCGCCCGCCCGCAGCCATCTGCGCAGCACGTGGTTGTGCGCGGTGACCACGGCCGACGCGGCGACCTCCGCGAGCAGCGGGTCGTCGTTGGCGTCGTCGTCGTGGGCGTGCTCGTCGAAGTGCCCCAGCAGATAGCGGGTGAACAGCCGCTCGTACCGGGCCACGGACGCGATCTCAGCCTCGCGCAGCGTCGGCACCTCGCGTGTGAGCTTGTAGCGCGAGACCGAGATCTCCGGGCGGGCCGCGTACATCTGCATGACTTCCTTGATCCCGCGGCACACCGTGTCCAGCGGATGCTCGTGCGCCGGCGCGGCGTTGAGCACCGCCTCGGCCCGGATCAGGGTGTCGTCGTGGTCCGGGAAGATCGCCTCCTCCTTGGACCGGAAGTGCCGGAAGAAGGTGCGCCGGGCCACCCCGGCCGCGGCCGCGATCTCGTCGACCGTCGTCGCCTCGTACCCCTTCGTCGCGAAGAGCTCCATCGCCGCGGCCGCCAGCTCGCGGCGCATCTTGAGCCGCTGCGCCGCGGCGCGACCGCCCGCGGCGCTCTCCGGCGCGTCGGACGTGGCTGGTGTACGGGAGGACTTGGCGGGCTGGGACATGCCCCGAACGTACTGCATGGACGCGCCGGAGCGCTCCCGACCGGGTCTTTCTCCGCCGGGGCCCAGGGCCCCGGTGGAGGAGCCGGCGGGGTCGAGCAGCCCGCCCCAGTCCGCACGCCTGCCT
>NZ_JBHWZP010000354.1:0-9170 GCF_042728395.1 Streptomyces sp. NPDC060205 | reverse complement strand
CCCCTGGGTACCTAGGGGCGCGGGGAACTGCGCAGTCTTTTGGCTTTTAGGGGCGCGGGGAACTGCGCAATCGTTAGGGCCCGCCCCCACCGGGGCCGCACACGACACCGCCAGCGCCAGCGGCTACGCGTTGGTCGCCGCCACCCACCGCTCCAGCGTCCGCAACGCCGCGCCGGAGTCGATCGCCTCCGCGGCGCGAGCCATCCCGCCGCGGATCTGCTCGGCGAGCGGTCCAGGGCCCGGCGCGAGCGCCACCAGCGCCGCCGCCGAGTTCAGCAGCACCGCGTCCCGTACAGGCCCGCGCTCCCCCTGAAGCAGCCGTCGCGCGACATCCGCGTTGTACGACGCGTCAGCTCCCCGCAGCGCCTCCACGGGCACCAGCTCGATCCCCACGTCCCGCGGATCGAACGCCTCCTCGCGCACCTTGCCGTCCCGGACGACCCACACCCGGGACGTGGCCGTGGTGGTCAGCTCGTCGAGCCCGTCGTCGCCGCGGAAGACGAGTGAGGAGTTGCCGCGCTCGGCGAGGACCCCGGCCACGATGGGCGCCATGGGCGCGTGCGCGACCCCGACCGCCTGGGCCCGTACCCGGGCCGGATTGGTCAGCGGGCCGAGGAAGTTGAAGGTCGTGCGGATGCCCAGCTGCCCGCGCGCCGCCGCCACGTGCCGCAGCGCCGGATGGAACTTCACCGCGAAGCAGAAGGTGATCCCGGCCTCCTCGGCGACCTCGGCCACCCGCCGCGGAGTCAGCTCCAGGTTGACGCCGAGCTTTTCGAGGACGTCCGAGGCACCGGACGCGGAGGACGCGGCGCGGTTGCCGTGCTTGACGACCTTGGCACCCGTACCGGCGATGACGACGGCCGACATCGTCGAGATGTTGACGGTCTTCGCCCCGTCTCCGCCGGTGCCGACGATGTCGACGGTGTCGCCCGGCACCTCGATCACGTTGGCGTGCGCGTACATCGTGCGCACCATGCCGGAGATCTCCTCGACGGTCTCGCCCTTGGCCCGCAGGGCCACCGCGAACCCGGCGATCTGCGCGTCGGTCGCCTCGCCCCGCATGATCAGGTCCATCGCCCAGGCCGTGTCGTCGGCGCTCAGGTCGCGCCCGTCCAGCAGGCCGTTCAGCAGGGCGGGCCAGGAACGGCCCGCCGCGAAGTCGCCTCCAGCGGGGGTCACAGCACTCATCTGCCGCTCCTGGTTTCGTGTGCGTGGATGTGGGTCCACCCTATCCAGCCCCCGGGACGGCAAAGAGCCCCGTCCATGCAATGGACGGGGCTCCTGCCGTGGCGGACAGGTGGTGATCAGTGGTGGCCGTGGCCGCTCGTGATCTCCTTGTACTCCTCGGCGGTCGGCTTGGGGATCTGGCCGTCCTCACCGAAGTAGGCGGTGCTGAGCTTGGCGCGGAGCTTCTGCGGGCCCTTCACCTTGCGCTCGACACCGTTCTCGTCGACCGTCGGGCCGATCTCGGCCGGCTGGTACTGCTCGTGCGCCGTGAGGGTGTGCATGGCCTCCTGGCTGAGCGGCTCGTGCACCTCGACGAACTCACCGTGCGGCAGGCGCTTGATGATGCCCGACTCGCGGCCGTGCAGCACCTTGTCCTTGTCCCGGCGCTGCAGGCCGAGGCAGATGCGCTTGGTGGCGATGAACGCGAGCACCGGTCCGAGGAAGAACCCGATGCGCACGAACCACGTGACCGTGTTGATCGACAGATGGAAGTGGGTCGCGACGATGTCGTTGCCACCACCGATCAGCATGATCATGTACGCGGTCACCCAGGCGACACCGAAGGCCGTGCGGGTCGGGGCGTTGCGCGGGCGGTCCAGGATGTGGTGCTCGCGCTTGTCCCCGGTGACCCAGGACTCGATGAACGGGTAGAGCGCGATGAGCGCCAGGAAGACACCGAAGATGACCAGCGGGATGAGCACACCGAGGACCAGCGTGTGGCCCCAGATGTTGATCTCCCAGCCTGGCATGGCACGGATCAGACCCTCGGCGAAGCCCATGTACCAGTCGGGCTGGGCGCCGGTGGACACCTGGTCCGGCCGGTAGGGCCCCAGCACCCAGATCGGGTTGATGGACGCGACCGCGGCCAGCATGGCGATGAACCCGAAGACCAGGAAGAAGAAGCCTCCGGCCTTGGCCATGTAGACCGGCAGCAGCGGCATGCCGACGACGTTCTTGTTGGTCTTTCCGGGACCCGCGAACTGCGTGTGCTTGTGGTAGAAGACCAGGATCAGGTGGCCGACCACGAGCCCCAGCATGATGCCGGGCAGCAGCAGGATGTGGATCGAGTAGAACCGCGCGACGAAGTCGCCGCCCGGGAACTCCCCGCCGAACAGGAACATCGAGATGTACGTGCCCACGATCGGCATCGACAGGATGGCGCCCTGGGTGAAGCGGACACCGGTGCCGGAGAGCAGGTCGTCCGGGAGCGAGTAACCGGTGAACCCGGTGAACATGCCCAGGACGAACAGCAGGAAGCCGAACAGCCAGTTGATCTCACGCGGCTTGCGGAACGCGCCGGTGAAGAAGACGCGCATCATGTGCACGAACATGCCGGCCAGGAAGACGATCGCCGCCCAGTGGTGGATCTGCCGGATGAGCAGACCGCCGCGGACGTCGAAGCTGATGTCCACCGTGGAGGCGAACGCCTCCGACATCAGCTGCCCCTGGAGCGGGACGTAGCTTCCGTGGTACTCGATCTCGTTCATCGAGGGGTGGAAGAACAGCGTCAGATACACACCCGTGAGGATGATGATCAGGAAGCTGTAGAGGCAGATCTCGCCCAGCATGAAGGACCAGTGGTCCGGGAAGATCTTGCGCATGTTGGCCTTGGCCAGGGAGTAGATCCCCAGCCGGCCGTCGGCCCAGTCGGCGACGCGCTCGCCGGCCGGTGCCTTCTCTCGCGAACGTCCCGGCGCGCCGGCGTCCGAGGGGTTCGGGGTGGTCGTAGTGCTCATCCGCGCTCCCAGAAGGCAGGACCGACGGGCTCTTCGAAGTCGCCGTGCGCCTCAAGATAGCCCTCGTCGTTCACACCGATCCGCAGCTGCGGAAGGGCGTGACCGGCCGGGCCGAAGATGACTCGGGCACCGTCGGAGAGGTCGAAGGTGGACTGGTGGCACGGGCAGAGGACGTGGTGCGTCTGCTGCTCGTACAGGGAGATCGGGCAACCGACGTGGGTGCAGATCTTCGAGTACGCCACGATGCCCTCGTGGGACCACTCAAGTTCCTGCTTGTCCTTGATGTTCTCCGGCTGGAGCCGGACGATCATCAGGGCGGCCTTGGCGATCTCGGTCTGGAAGTCGTGGTCGTGCTCCTCCAGGCCCTCGGGCTTGGCGAAGGTGAGCGAGCCCACGGCGACGTCGGAGGGACGCAGCGGCTCGTCGGTGTTCATGTTGACGAGCAGCTTGCCCTTGGACCACAGGGTGTGCCGCAGCTTGTCCTCCGGCAGCGGACCGAGGTCGCGCAGCAGGACGATGCCGGACAGCGGGAACAGGGTCAGCGCGCCGAACATCGTGTTGCGGATGAGCTTGCGGCGGCCGAGCGCGGATTCCTTGGCGCCCTGCTTGAAGTCGGCCAGGACCTTGGCCTTGACCTCGGGCTCCGCCGCGATGGCGTGGCGCTCGTCGGCCATCTCCTCGTCGGACATCAGGGTGCGGGCCCAGTGGACCGCGCCCGCGCCGATGCAGAACAGCGCCAGGCCGAGTGTCATGCCCAGGGCGAAGTTCAGACCGCTGATGTGGCCGAGCGGGAAGATGTAGACGATCCGGTCGGCCGGGATCGTCACGAAGGACGCGATGAAGCCGACCGTGGCCAGCATCGAGAGCGTGAACAGCAGGGCGACCGTGCGCTCGGAGCGCTTGGCGGCCCGCTCGTCGATGTCCTGGATGCGGTGCTCGTGCGGCGGCAGACCGGGATCCGCGAAGGGATCCTTCTCGTTCGGCACGCTCACGTCACCGTGCGCCTGGGCGTGCTCGTCGGCGGCCCGCTCGGCGGGCAGGTTCTCTTCTGGAATGTCTTGGCTACTCATGACTTCTTGGCCTTTGCGGTCCGGGCGGCGACCCACACGGCTACGGCGATCAGACCGCCGAGACCGAAGATCCAGCCGAAGAGGCCTTCACTGACCGGCCCGAGGCCGCCCAGCTCCAGACCACCGGGGCTCTCCGAGTCGTCGCTGTTGACCGCGTCGAGGTACGCGATGATGTCCTTCTTGTTCTTCTCCGTCAGCGTGGTGTCGGGGAAGGACGGCATGTTCTGCGGGCCGGTCTGCATGGCCTCGTAGAGGTGCTTCGGGTCGACATCCTCCAGCGTCGGGGCGAACTTTCCGTTCGTCAGCGCGCCGCCCTTGCCGGTGAAGTTGTGGCACTGCGCGCAGTTGGTACGGAACAGCTCCCCGCCCTCGGCGATGTCCGCGCCCTCGGGGTTGTACTGCTCCTCGGTCGGCACGTTCGGACCGGCGCCCAGCGAGGCGACGAACGCCGCGAGCTGGTCGATCTCCGCCTGCGAGTAGATGACCTTCTTCTTCGGAACCTGCGCGCCCGGCTGCTGGGCGGGCATGCGGCCGGTGCCGACCTGGAAGTCGACGGCCGCGGCACCCACGCCCACCAGGCTGGGACCGTCGGTCGAGCCCTCACCGCCGGTGCCGTGGCAGCTGGCGCAGCCGACGGCGTAGAGCTTCTTGCCCTCGTCGATGGCGAGGGACTGGGCGGATGTATCGGCCTGTGCCTTGTCCGCGGGCGCGAACGCGGTGTACAGCCCCCCGGTGGCCGCCAGCGCGAGGAGTAGGACGACGACCGCCGCCAGCGGATGGCGTCGTCGTGCGGAGAGCTTTTTCACGGATTACCCCGGTGTCAGGATCTTCAGCGTCGATGCTTCTGGAATGTACGCGGGAACTGGCCCGGCTACTTGATCATGTAGATCGTGGCGAAAAGGCCGATCCAGACGACATCGACGAAGTGCCAGTAGTAGGACACGACGATGGCGGCGGTCGCCTGCTCGTGCGTGAACCTGCGGGCCGCGTAGGTGCGCCCGAGGACCAGCAGGAAGGCGATGAGACCACCCGTCACGTGCAGGCCGTGGAAGCCGGTGGTCAGGTAGAACACCGAGCCGTACGGGTCGGACGAGAGCGACAGGCCCTCGTGCTTGACCAGCTCGGTGTACTCGTACACCTGGCCGCCGATGAAGATCGCACCCATCACGAAGGTGACGATGAACCACATCCTGAGCTTCTTCACGTCCCCACGCTCGGCAGCGAAGACGCCGAGCTGGCAAGTGAGGGAGGAGAGCACCAGGATCGTGGTGTTGGTCGCCGAGAACGGGAAGTTCAGGGCGGACGCCATTTCCTTCCAGTGGTCGGGACCGGTCACCGATCGGAGGGTGAAGTACATCGCGAAGAGGGCCGCGAAGAACATCAGCTCGGAACTCAGCCAGATGATGGTTCCGACGCTGGTGAGGTTCGGCCGATTGACCGACGGGTGCGCGTGCCCGGTATCTACTGTCGTTGCTGTCGCCACGACCGACATTATGTCGGTCGCTTATCCCGCCCTCACCTTGGGGGGTGCCGTTCGGGGTGTCTGTGGGGTGTGTCCAGCCCATATGGCCCATCGAAGCCCTGTCCGAACCGGTGTTGACGAGGTGATCGAGGGAGTAGCATCCGCGCATCGGACCCTGTCCGTCTCTGTCTCTACGACGCTGACGTCCCGGAGGAAGAATGCAGCCGACCGCAACGGTGCTGGTCTACAGCGACGACTCCAACACCCGCGAACAGGTGCGGCTCGCCACGGGGCGCAGGCCCGCGACCGATGTCCCCCAGGTGGAGTTCATCGAGTGCGCCACCCCCGCGGCGGTGATCAAGGAGCTGGACCGCGGCGGGATCGATGTCTGCGTGCTGGACGGTGAGGCCGTTCCCGCGGGCGGGATGGGGATCTGCCGGCAGATCAAGGACGAGATCTTCAACTGTCCTCCCGTGCTGTTGCTGATCGGGCGGCCGCAGGATGCGTGGCTCGCCACGTGGAGTCGGGCCGATGCGGCTGTGACCTTGCCGGTCGAGCCTGTGGAGTTCGCCGCCGCTCTGGCGGGGCTGCTCCGCAGCAGGGCCGCCTTGAGCGCGTAGGCGCCGTCCTGGATGGCGTGGTGGGGCGACTGCGGGTCCGCTGTGGCTGGTCGCGCAGTTCCCCGCGCCCCTGACGGGGCCTTGCGGCCCCTCTCGGGGCCGCCCTATGCCGGTTCCGGGGTGAGTCTCAGGCGGGACTCCGCGGAGGGGCCCTCCGGGGTGTCGGCGGCGAGGGCGCTGCCCTTGCGCCAGTTCTTCCAGGTGAGGTTCCAGTCGCCGAAGCCGTTGCCGAACGGGTCCATCATGTCGCCGTACGAGTTGACGACCTTGACGATGTCGCCGGCGCGGACCGTCTCGAAGAACCACTCGGCGTTGGCGGTGCTCATGCCGGTGCAGCCGTGGCTGACGTTGGCGGCCCCCTGCGAGCCGGCGGACCAGGGCGCGGCGTGCACGTACTCGCCGCTCCAGGTGACCCTGGTGGCGTAGTAGACGGGCAGGTCGTAGGAGTCCGCGGTGCCCTCGGCGATGCCGATGCTGGTGCCGCGCATCCGTACGAAGTACTCCTTGCCCAGCACCACCTTGACGCCGTTGCGGGTGTCGAAGCCCGGCTTGCCGGTGGTGACCGGGATCGTGTTGATCGCCTCACCGTTGCGGTAGACCGTCATCGAGTGCGCCGCGGCGTCCGTCACGGCCTCCAGCCGATCGCCCGTGGTGAGCGTCAGGGGCTTGGCCTTGCCGCCCCACAGGCGCTCGGCCACCTTGATGCCCGCGAGGTTGCTGTGCGCCCGCACGGTGGCGTGGGCGGGCCAGTACTCCTTGGGCCGGTAGTGCAGTTCCTTGTCGTCCACCCAGTGCCAGGCGCCCTCGACCGCGGGCTGCGACTGCACCTTGAGGGCCCGCTCGACGACCGCGCGCGCCGCCCTGTCCTTGACCGGGGCGCTGAGTTCGGCCGTGACGGGCTGGCCCACGCCGTACGTGCCCTTGTCGGGGCCGAACGTCACGTCGAGCCGCTTCTTGGTCTTCGGGACGCTGGTCTCGAAGTCGACGGTCCTGCGCCCGGGCGCGCCGTCGTCGTCCTCGGTGCTCACCCGCACCGTGTAGTGGGCGCCTGCGGCCAGCGGCGAGGTGCTGTGCCACCGGCCTCCGTCGGCGGTCAGTTCGCCCGCCACGTACCGTCCTGCGGCGTCCGTGGCCGTCACGTCGGTGATCCGGCCGCCGGAGTCCCTGGCGGTGATCTCCAGGGGCTTGTCCGGGTCGGCCTTCTTCCCGTCGCTCACGGCGGCGCTGAAGGAGAGGTCCTTCGCCGCGTCGTAGGGCTCGGCCGAGAGCGGATGGCCGCCGGAGCCGCAGGCCGTGACGCCCGCGCCTATGGCGACCAGCAGCGCCGTGCAGCCGGCGGCGGTACGGTTCCGCGGGCGCGCCGGGCCGGCTTCGGCGCTCCTGGGGGAAGCTGAGTGGCTCATGTCCCGAGCGTAGGAACCGTGGTCCCTGACGGCTCGCCCATTGCGCCGGGCGGGGGACGGATCGCGTGGCAAAAGGGGGAAGCCCGGACCTCCTGACGGGTGTCCGGGCTTCCGTGCGCTCAGCGCGTGTTACTGATTCTGGTTCTCTCCGCGGTAGTACTCGAAGACCCAGCCCCACAGGCCGATCATGATGATCGGGGCCGAGAAGAAGAGCAGCCACCAGCCGAAGACGACGCCCATGAAGGCGAGCGCGCCGCCGATGCCGAGGGAGAGCGGCTGCCAGCTGTGCGGGCTGAAGAAGCCGAGCTCACCGGCGTCGTCCGCGACGTCGGCCTCCTTGTTGTCCTGTGCGCCCGTGTCGACCCGCCGGGCCGTGAACCACAGGTAGTAGCCGATCATGACGCTCAGGCCGAAGCCCAGGAAGAGCGCCGTGGTACCGGCCGGCTCCTTCGACCACACGCCATAGACGATCGCCATGACGAGGATGAAGACGGCGAGCCAGATGAACATCTTGCCCTGGACCTTCACTTGCCCGCCTCCTTGCCGCCGGCGAGGGCCTTCTCACCGTGACCGGCGTTCTCCAGCTGGTCGAGGGCGGCGATCTCGGGGTGGTGCAGATCGAACGCCGGGGATTCGGAACGGATCCGCGGCAGCGTGAGGAAGTTGTGCCGCGGCGGCGGGCAGGACGTGGCCCACTCCAGCGAACGGCCGTAACCCCACGGGTCGTCGACCTCGATCTTCTTGCCGTACTTGGCCGTCTTCCAGACGTTGTAGAAGAACGGCAGGATCGACAGACCCAGGACGAACGAGCTGATCGTCGAGATCGTGTTCAGCGCGGTGAAGCCGTCGGCCGCGAGGTAGTCCGCGTAACGACGCGGCATGCCCTCGGCGCCCAGCCAGTGCTGGACGAGGAACGTCCCGTGGAAGCCGATGAACAGCGTCCAGAAGGTGATCTTGCCGAGGCGTTCGTCGAGCATCTTGCCGGTGAACTTCGGCCACCAGAAGTGGAAGCCGGAGAACATCGCGAACACGACCGTGCCGAACACCACGTAATGGAAGTGCGCCACCACGAAGTACGAGTCCGAGACGTGGAAGTCCATCGGCGGCGACGCCAGGATGACACCGGTCAGACCACCGAAGGTGAAGGTGATCAGGAAGCCGGTGGCCCACAGCATCGGGGTCTCGAAACTCAAGGACCCCTTCCACATGGTGCCGATCCAGTTGAAGAACTTCACGCCGGTCGGTACGGCGATCAGGAACGTCATGAAGGAGAAGAACGGCAGCAGCACACCGCCGGTGACGTACATGTGGTGCGCCCACACCGTCACGGACAGACCCGCGATGGCGATGGTCGCGCCGATCAGGCCCATGTAGCCGAACATCGGCTTGCGGGAGAAGACCGGAATGACCTCGGAAATGATGCCGAAGAACGGCAGCGCGATGATGTACACCTCTGGATGGCCGAAGAACCAGAAGAGGTGCTGCCACAGCAACGCTCCGCCGTTGGCCGAGTCGAAGATGTGTGCGCCGAACTTCCGATCCGCCTCCAGCGCGAACAGCGCGGCGGCGAGCACGGGGAAGGCGAGCAGCACCAGGACCGCGGTGAGCAGCACGTTCCACACGAAGATCGGCATACGGAACATCGTCATGCC
>NZ_JBHWZP010000353.1:0-9189 GCF_042728395.1 Streptomyces sp. NPDC060205 | reverse complement strand
ACCAGGAGTTCTGGTGGCCCGGGGCCTTCTTTTGGTGCTCTGTGCTGGTGCTCGGGTCACGGAGCTGTCGCGGGCCTGCGCTTGCAGGGTGCCGCTGCGCCCACCCGTGCCGCCCCTAGCGGCACGCATGCCCGCAGGGGGGTGGGGGTGGGGGGTGGCCGCCTCCGCCCGCAGGGGGAGGCGGGCACGGCCGCGCCCGCAGGGGGTGGGGGGCGGCCGTGCCCGTACGCGGGTCGGGGTTAGGCCTTGCGGAGGTGGAACGTCAGGGACAGGGGGGTGTCCGTGAACGCGGGGCCGTAGGTGTCGTCCGGCTCGCCCTGGGCGAAGTCCGTGGCGAGGACCTCGTCCGAGATCAGCGCGGAGTGCTCGGTGAGCGCCGCGACGACCTTCGGGTCCGTGGACGTCCAGCGCAGGGCGATCCGGTCGGCCACGTCGAGGCCGCTGTTCTTGCGGGCCTCCTGGATCAGCCGGATGGCGTCCCGGGCCAGACCCGCCTGCCGCAGCTCCTCCGTCAGCTCCAGGTCGAGCGCGACCGTGGCCCCGGAGTCCGAGGCGACGGACCAGCCCTCGCGTGGGGTCTCCGTGATGATGACCTCGTCCGGGGCGAGCGTGACGGTCTCGCCGTCGACCTCCACCGACGCCGTGCCCTCGCGCAGCGCCAGGGACAGCGCCGCCGCGTCGGCCTCGGCGACGGCCTTCGCCACCGCCTGGACGCCCTTGCCGAAGCGCTTGCCGAGCGCGCGGAAGTTCGCCTTCGCCGTCGTGTCGACCAGGGAGCCGCCCACCTCGGACAGGGACGCGAGCGAGCTCACGTTCAGCTCCTCGGTGATCTGCGCGTGCAGCTCACGGTCGAGCGAGCCGAAACCGGTCGCCGCCACCAGCGCGCGCGACAGCGGCTGGCGGGTCTTCACACCGGACTCCGCGCGCGTGGCACGGCCCAGCTCCACCAGACGGCGTACGAGCACCATCTGCTTCGACAGCTCCGGGTCGATGACGGAGAGGTCCGCCTCCGGCCAGGTCGACAGGTGCACGGACTCCGGGGCGTCGGCGGACACCGGCACCACGAGGTCCTGCCAGACCCGCTCGGTGATGAACGGGGTCAGCGGGGCCATCAGCCGCGTGACCGTCTCGACGACCTCGTGCAGGGTGCGCAGCGCCGCCTTGTCGCCCTGCCAGAAGCGGCGACGGGACCGGCGTACGTACCAGTTCGACAGGTCGTCGACGAAGGCCGAGAGCAGCTTGCCGGCCCGCTGGGTGTCGTACGACTCCAGAGCCTGCGTCACCTGGTCGGTGAGCGCGTGCAGCTCGGACAGGAGCCAGCGGTCGAGGACCGGGCGGTCCGCCGGGGCCGGGTCGGCCGCGCTGGGCGCCCAGCCCGCCGTGCGTGCGTACAGGGCCTGGAAGGCGACCGTGTTCCAGTACGTCAGGAGCGTCTTGCGGACGACCTCCTGGATGGTGCCGTGGCCGACGCGGCGGGCCGCCCAGGGGGAGCCGCCGGCCGCCATGAACCACCGCACGGCGTCCGCGCCGTGCTGGTCCATCAGCGGGATCGGCTGCAGGATGTTGCCCAGGTGCTTGGACATCTTGCGGCCGTCCTCGGCGAGGATGTGGCCGAGGCAGACCACGTTCTCGTAGCTGGACTTGTCGAAGACCAGCGTGCCGACCGCCATCAGCGTGTAGAACCAGCCGCGCGTCTGGTCGATGGCCTCGGAGATGAACTGCGCAGGGTAGCGGCTCTCGAACAGCTCCTTGTTCTTGTACGGGTAGCCCCACTGCGCGAACGGCATCGAACCCGAGTCGTACCAGGCGTCGATGACCTCCGGCACGCGCGTGGCCGTCTTCTCGCAGGTCGGGCAGGCGAAGGTGACCTCGTCGATGAACGGGCGGTGCGGGTCGAGCTCCGACTGGTCGGTGCCCGTCAGCTCGGTGAGCTCCGCGCGGGAGCCGACGACGGTGAGGTGGTCGTCCTCGCAGCGCCAGATCGGCAGCGGGGTGCCCCAGTAGCGGTTGCGGGACAGGGCCCAGTCGATGTTGTTGTTCAGCCAGTCCCCGTAGCGGCCGTTCTTGACCGAGTCGGGGAACCAGTTGGTCTTCTCGTTCTCCTGGAGGAGCCGGTCCTTGATGGCCGTGGTGCGGATGTACCAGGACGGCTGCGCGTAGTAGAGGAGCGCGGTGTGGCAGCGCCAGCAGTGCGGGTAGCTGTGCTCGTACGGGATGTGCTTGAAGAGCAGACCGCGGTTCTGGAGGTCCTCGGTGAGCTGTTCGTCGGCCTTCTTGAAGAAGACACCGCCCACGAGGGGGACGTCCTCCTCGAAGGTGCCGTCGGGGCGCACGGGGTTCACGACCGGCAGCCCGTACTCGCGGCACACCTTGAGGTCGTCCTCACCGAAGGCGGGGGACTGGTGGACGAGACCCGTACCGTCCTCGGTGGTCACGTACTCCGCGTTGACCACGTAGTGGGCGGGCTCGTCCTTCGGGAACTCGACGAGCTCGAAGGGGCGCCGGTACGTCCAGCGCTCCATCTCGGCGCCCGTGAAGGACTGGCCGGTGGTCTCCCAGCCCTCGCCGAGGGCCTTCTCGACGAGCGGCTCGGCGACGACGAGCTTCTCGGTGCCGTCCGTCGTCACCACGTACGTCACGTCGGGGTGCGCGGCGACCGCCGTGTTGGACACCAGGGTCCACGGGGTCGTCGTCCACACCAGGAGCGCGGCCTCGCCCGCGAGCGGACCGGAGGTGAGCGGGAAACGGACGAACACCGAGGGGTCGACGACCGTCTCGTAGCCCTGCGCCAGCTCGTGGTCGGACAGGCCCGTGCCACAGCGCGGGCACCAGGGGGCGACGCGGTGGTCCTGGGTCAGCAGACCCTTGTTGAAGATCTCCTTGAGCGACCACCAGACCGATTCGATGTACTCCGGGTCCATCGTCCGGTACGGGTCGTTCAGGTCGGCCCAGTAGCCCATGCGGGTCGTGAGCTCTTCGAACGCGTCGGTGTGGCGGGTCACGGACTCACGGCACCTGGCGTTGAACTCGGCGATGCCGTACGCCTCGATGTCCTTCTTGCCGGTGAAGCCCAGCTCCTTCTCGACCGCCAGCTCCACCGGGAGGCCGTGGCAGTCCCAGCCGGCCTTGCGGCCCACGTGGTAGCCGCGCATGGTGCGGAAGCGCGGGAAGACGTCCTTGAAGACGCGGGCCTCGATGTGGTGGGCGCCCGGCATGCCGTTGGCCGTGGGCGGGCCTTCGTAGAACACCCACTCCGGGCGGCCCTCGGACTGCTCCAGGGTCTTGGCGAAGATCTTCTGCTCGCTCCAGAAGTCGAGCACCGCGTGCTCAAGAGCGGGCAGGTCGATCTGGGCCGGCACCTGGCGGTACTGCGGCTGTGTACTCGGCTGCGTATCCAACGAACTTCCTCCGGCGGACTTCTGCCTTCCGTCCGGAGGGACGAGAGCTGGGCTGTCACCTGCGCCGTGCGGCGCGCTCCCGCGGTACCACCCTCCTTGGCCCTCCGCCGCATTCCGCACGCCGGTGAGCCCCCTCATTGGGGTCGCGATACCGGTTCTACCGGCCGCTGCGGGCTCGCTGCGGCTTTCTTCCGGCGGCTCCGGGGTGATCTTCGCGTCGCGCTCGCCCCCGGGCTCACACCGTCCCCGGGTCGCTCCTGGCCGCTTACGCCGCTACTCGTCCCCATCCACGCTTCTCGCTGCGCCCAGTGTACGGCGCCGGGCCGACAGCGGCCGACCGGTTTTGCGGGGCCCGCGGGGGAGGGGCGGCGCGGCCCGGAAGCGGCGGGCACTGACCCGAATGCCGAGGCGCCGTTGTTCGCATCGTGGGACGGCCGACGCGGCGGATTACCCGGCGGGGAGCTGGGCACAACGCTTGCAGACTCGCTGCGCGGTACGCGCGGGGCGGGCGGATCGGGCGGCGTGCCCCGTTGCCGCGGGACTCAAGTCGATTTATCGTCCCAGCACGATTCGCGTGCAAGGTCACAAAATGTGAAGGGGCCGCGGCCATGGTGGCGAAGAAGACCGCCGTACAGCAGTCGGCGTCCGGCAGATCCATGGGGGCGGCTTCCACGGAGACGGCTCCTGCGAAAACGGCCTCTACGGAGAAGCCTCGTACGAAAACGGCCGCTACGAAGGCGGCTGCCAAGAAGACCGCTGCCGACAAGACCGCTGCCAAGAAGACGGTCGCCGCGAAGACGGCCGGTACGCGGCCCGTCTCCGCGAAGGCGGAGAAGGCGGAGAAGGCGGCCGGGAAGTCCGCCGCGCCGGTGAAGAGGGCGCCCAGGAAGGCGGCCCCCGCGAAGGGCACACGCACGGCCAGCAAGACGGTCGCTTCCGCGGCCGACGGAGCAGCGGCACAGGCCGCCGAGACGACGGGAGCCACGACGGTGGTTGCGAAGAAGACCTCTGGCACGGCCGCGGCGGCGGACAAGCCCACCGCGGTTCCCAAGGCGAGGGTGGCCGCGGCGGAGCCCGGCGAACTCGCGGTACGCCCCGGGGAGGACCCGTGGACGCCGGAGGAGGCCGCGGAGGCGCGCGAGGAGCTGCTCTCCGAGGCCCTGCGGCTGCGGGCCGAGATCACGCACTCCGAGGAGTCCCTGGCGGGGCTGATGCGCGACTCCGGGGACGGCGCGGGCGACGACCAGGCGGACACCGGCACCAAGAACATCACGCGCGAGAGCGAGATGGCCCTCGCGGCCAACGCGCGGGAGATGCTGGAGCAGACCGAGCGAGCCCTGGAGCGCCTGGACGCGGGTACGTACGGGCTCTGCGAGAACTGCGGCAACGCCATCGGCAAGGCCCGCATGCAGGCCTTCCCGCGGGCCACGCTGTGCGTCGAGTGCAAGCAGAAGCAGGAACGCCGCTACTGACGTCCCGCCGGTCGAACAACGATCCGCCCGGTGTGCCTCCTGGGCACCTGACCGCGGCGGACCGTGCCGTACCCTCGTGCTCAGTCAGGCACCTAGGTCGAGGGACTCACTCACGTGGCAGAGGCGGAGCGCATCATCGGTACGCCGGATACGCCGGATACGCCGGAAACCCCGGGCGCGGCGGAGGTCGGGCCGGAGCAGTCCGACAGCGGAGCGACCGTGGACCAGGCCGCGGACGAAGCCGCGGCGCCCAGGGGCAGGCGCCGGATCGCCGTGCTCTTCACCGTCGCCGCCCTGGCGTACGCGCTGGACCTGATCAGCAAGCTGATCGTGGTCGCGAAGCTGGAGCACCACGAGCCGATCGAGATCATCGGGGACTGGCTGAAGTTCGAGGCGATCCGCAACGCCGGCGCGGCCTTCGGCTTCGGCGAGGCCTTCACGATCATCTTCACGGTGATCGCCGCCGCCGTGATCGTGGTGATCGCCCGGCTCGCCCGCAAGCTCTACAGCCTGCCCTGGGCGATCGCGCTCGGTCTGCTGCTCGGCGGCGCGCTCGGCAACCTCACCGACCGGATCTTCCGCGCGCCGGGGGTCCTGGAGGGCGCGGTCGTCGACTTCATCGCCCCCAAGCACTTCGCGGTCTTCAACCTCGCCGACTCCGCGATCGTCTGCGGCGGCATCCTGATCGTGCTGCTGTCCTTCCGGGGCCTGGACCCGGACGGCACCGTCCACAAGGACTGAGCAGGCCGCGCCACGGTCCGCGGCGGCCGGGCGCGCGGGCTGCCGTGAGCCGGTGTCTCACCCGTCCGGCATACTCGACGGGTGAGTACCGTTCCCGATATCCGTACCCTGCCCGTGCCCGACGGCCTGGAGGGCGAGCGTGTCGACGCCGCCATCTCCCGCATGTTCGGCTTCTCCCGTACGAAGGCCGCCGAGCTCGCCGCGGCGGGGAAGGTCACGGTCGACGGCTCGGTGGTCGGGAAGTCCGAGAGGGTGCACGGCGGTGCCTGGATGGAAGTCGAGATGCCGCAGGCCGCCCCGCCCGTGCAGATCGTCGCCGAACCCGTCGAGGGCATGGAGATCGTGCACGACGACGACGACGTGGTCGTGATCGTCAAGCCGGTCGGTGTCGCCGCGCACCCCAGCCCCGGCTGGTCCGGGCCGACCGTGATCGGCGGCCTCGCCGCCGCCGGCTACCGGATCTCGACCTCGGGCGCCGCCGAGCGCCAGGGCATCGTGCACCGCCTCGACGTGGGCACCTCGGGCCTGATGGTGGTGGCCAAGTCGGAGTACGCGTACACGTCGCTGAAGCGCCAGTTCAAGGAGCGCACGGTCGACAAGCGCTACCACGCGCTCGTCCAGGGCCACCCCGACCCGACCAGCGGCACCATCGACGCGCCCATCGGCCGGCACCCGAACCACGACTACAAGTGGGCGGTCACCGCCGAGGGCAAGCCCTCCGTCACCCACTACGACCTGATCGAGGCGTTCCGCGCGGCCTCACTGCTCGACATCAAGCTGGAGACCGGACGCACGCACCAGATCCGCGTCCACATGTCCGCCCACCGGCACCCCTGCGTCGGCGACCTGACGTACGGGGCCGACCCGACGCTCGCCAAGCGGCTCGGGCTCACCCGGCAGTGGCTGCAGGCGGTACGGCTCGGCTTCGAGCACCCCGGGGACGGACAGTGGGTCGAGTTCGAGGCCGGCTACGCCGACGATCTGCAGCAGGCGCTGGACCGCGTCCGGGAGGAAAGCAACGCATGAGCCCGTCGCCGAGCCCGGCGCCCTGTGCGGTGCGGGTCGCCGAGGATCTCGCCGACCGCGAGGCCTGCTTCGCGGTGCGCAAGGAGGTCTTCGTCGTCGAACAGCAGGTCCCCGAGGACCTGGAGTACGACGCGTACGACGCCGTCGCCGTGCATGTGCTCGCCGTGGGTGAGGACGGGCTGCCGCTCGGGGCGGGGCGGCTGCTGCACGGGGAGGCCGCGGCCGGCCGCACCGGCGGGGAGCCCGGCGTCGGCGCGCTGGGGCGGCTCGCCGTCGTGAAGGCGGCGCGGGGGATGGGCGTGGGGGTCGCGCTCGTGCGGGGCATCGAGGACGCGGCACGCGCGCGGGGGCTTGTGGCGGTGGATCTGCATGCGCAGACGCATGCGCTGGGGTTTTACGAGCGGCTGGGGTACGTGGCCTACGGGCCCGAGTTCCTCGATGCGGGGATTTCGCATCGGGCGATGCGGCGTGCGCTGTAGGCATGCGCTTTAGGCGTTCGGGTGGGCGCGGGCGGTCTTCGGGTGCGGCCCGGTGGGGGCTGGTCGCGCAGTTCCCCGCGCCCCTGAGGGGCGGCCTTGTCGCGCAGTTCCCCGCGCTCCTGACGGGGCGCCGTCGGTGGGTGGAGTTCTCGGGGCGGCGGGGTGTCCGCGTGTGGAAAGTGAATGCGGTGGCACGCTTGGGGTCTGGCTTGTTCTGACCGTCTAGATCCCTGGAGCGCTGAACGTGGACCAGCTGGCCCTGTTGTTCGTGCTGTTGCTCGGGGCCGTCGTCAGCGTTCCGCTGGGGGACCGCTTCGGGCTTCCCTCGCCGGTGCTGATGACCCTGCTCGGGATCGTGCTGGCCGTCCTCGACTTCGTACCGAACGTGGACATTCCGCCGGACCTGATTCTGCCCGCGCTGCTTCCCCCACTGCTTTATGCCGCCGTACGGCGTACCTCCTGGCGGCAGTTCACCGCCAACAAACGGCCGATCTTCCTGCTCGCCGTGGCCCTGGTGTTCGTCACCACCGCCGTGGTCGCCGCGGTCGCCCACTCGATCGTGCCCGGCCTGCCGATCGCCGCCGCCGTGGCGCTCGGCGCGCTGGTGGCGCCGCCCGACCCGGTCGCGGCGACCGCCGTCGCGGGACAGCTCGGTCTGCCGCGCCGGCTGGTGTCGATCCTGGAGGGCGAGGGGCTGTTCAACGACGTGACGGCCATCGTGCTCTACCACGTGGCCATCGCCGCCGCGATCAGCGGCTCCTTCTCGGTGCAGGGCGCGGCACTCGACTTCCTGCTGTCCGCCGTCGTCGCGGTCGCCGTGGGGCTCGGGCTCGGCTGGGCCACGAACCGGCTGATGGACTCGCTCGGGGACCCGACGCTGCAGATCAGCCTGACCCTGCTGGTGCCGTACGCGTCCTACGTGCTGGCGGAGGAACTGCACGGGTCCGGTGTGCTGGCGGTGCTGACCACGGCGCTGTTCCTGGCCGAGTACGCCAACAACGCCGACGACGTCATGACGAGGCTGGCCGGGCACACCTTCTGGAACATCGTCGACACGCTGGTCACCGGGGTGGCGTTCGGGCTCATCGGTCTTGAGCTGCACAACGCGATCCGGACGGCGTCGGGGCGCTGGGGGGAGATGCTCGGCTGGGCCGCCGCGATCGTGGGGGTCGTCGTCTTCGTACGGCTGCTGTGGCTGCTGCCGGCCACCTGGCTGACCAAGCGGCTGCACGCGAAGCGGGATCTCGACGAGGACATCCCGACGAGCTCGCGGGAGACCGTCGTCATGTGGTGGGCCGGGATGCGCGGGGTGGCGTCCGTCGCGCTGGCGCTGGCCATTCCGCTGAAGACGGAGAACGGGGAGGCGTTCCCCAACCGGGACGAGATGATCTTCATCGCGTTCGGGGTGATCATGGTGACGCTCGTGGTGCAGGGGCTGACTCTGCCGTGGCTGGTGCGCAAGCTCGGGGTGCAGGCCGACACCGACAGCGAGAAGGAGTTCGAGAAGACGCTTGCCGTGCGGGCGGCCCAGGCGGCGAAGCAGCGGTTGCGGGAGCTGGGGGAGACGGAGGATCTGTCCGACGAGCTGACCGAGCAGTTGCTGCGGCGGGCGTTCGACATCGGGTACCGGATCAGTCCGGACCTGGGGGAGGACGAACGGCGGGAAGCGCATGCGCAGCGGGCCCGGCGGGTCAAGTTGGTGCGGCGGATTCAGGCGGAGATGTTGTCGGCTGCTCGGCATGAGGTGCTGGCTGCGCGTAGTGAGCCGGGGGCGAATCCGGAGGTCGTTGACCGGGTTCTCCGGCACCTGGATGTGCGCAGTTTGAAGTAGGCCCTTGCCTTGCTGGTTGCTCCAGCAGGGCAAGGGCCTTTGGCCTGGCGGCCGGGGGTTCGTGGGTCCGTGCGGGTCCGGTGGGGGCCGTTCGCGCAGTTCCCCGCGCCCCTAAAAGACTGCGCAGTTCCCCGCGCCCCTAAAGGATTGCGCCGTTCCCCGCGCCCCTAAAGGATTGCGCCGTTCCCCGCGCCCCTGAAGGCAAAGGATTGCGCAGTTCCCCGCGCCCCTAGGTACCTAGG